>JAJOKU010000099.1 GCA_021129695.1 candidate division NPL-UPA2 bacterium | reverse complement strand
CTTCCACATTTTCATCCCTCCGCCTCTGCGTGGCTAGTTATTAAATCGCCTTAAGACTTTTATCTTTTCTTCAAGTCAAAAGATTCCAGGTGTCTTGAGATATGTCTGTCCAGAAGACTCATGTATTCTTCTTCATTCTCGTCTATATACTGGCCGTTCTCATTGCTGGCCTGAAGCACAGAGCCATAGGTAATGTGAATCAATTGCCGGGCATTATTTTCATGGAAAAGTTTATCCAGTTCTCCGTCTGCTATTTTGTCCACCTCCGGGATAGCGGCCAGATCAGTTGTTACCTGGTAGGATGCCCGGTCCTGTTCAAATCTGCTCAGGGCGAATTTATGGATCTGTCGGTAAAAGTGAGGGGCATTTCTGGCCACTGTCCTTATGGCCTCTAAATATGAAGTGCCTGCTGTCTTCTCATGAAACAGCCCTTGAGTAATCTTGCCCATCACACCGAATATAGAGAATTTGTCACTGCCAGAGTGTATACTCATCTTGTAATTACCATACTGCCGGGCAATGGCTGCATGCTGCTTTAGCTGGTGGGTAAAGGTCTGGATATCGCCAATGTAATCTATGGCCTTCTGGAACTGACCCACAAATCTGGGAGCTAGACTGGTAACTTTCACTCCATGATTTATCAACTGGGTGATGATAAAAAGGTGGTCCCTGGCTGAAGTCGGCAAATCAGTCTCATCTATTGATACCTCAAAGTCAAAGGGTTGTTCACCTTGAAGTTTACACAGGTGTTGGGACATCTTTATTACATGCCTTATAGCTGACAGATATTTAACCGATGTTCTCCTGAGGTCTTCTTCTTCAAAAGTTATCTGAAAGCCTTCACATTCAAATGAACGACCGAGGCAGGTATCCAGCAAAGATTTCTTCTCTGCCTGGCTGTCAAAGAGTTCTTCAAATGCCGAATTGAGTTGTTCAGCGGACATCCCATCAGCCTGATTATTAACACGAGTTACGCACCCTTTTTGTAACTATTTGATAATCAATGGGTTACAGTAAAACTTATTTTACAGTCAAATAGCGCCATGTTTCTCATAACTCTTTGTAATTGAAAGGGTTACATTTCTGACATCTAAAAATAATGCGTAACTCGTGT
>JAJOKU010000122.1 GCA_021129695.1 candidate division NPL-UPA2 bacterium | reverse complement strand
GAAGCTCACTATCTCTGCGCCATTATCAATTCAAATCCAGTGAGAGAATTCATTAAATCCTTTTCTTCTGCCGGGCGTGGTTTTGGTACTCCTTCAGTAATGGAGCATGTCGGCATCCCAAAATTTGACGCACAAAATTCACTTCACAAAAAACTTGCCGAAATCTCCAAAAAGTGCCACCAATTCAAAGCCGAGAGCCGGGAAAAGGAAATTGAGAAATTAGAAAAGGAAAATGACGAACTGGTAAAAAGCCTATTTCAGGTAAAATGAGTGGGTAATTTGATGCCCTGCCAAATATTAAGGCTGGGTATAACTTTTTAACATTGCGCCTGAAGGAAAATAATAAATTTAAAAAATGAAAAAAGAAAATTTGGCCAAAAAAGAATCACCACCAAAGGTTTTAGTTCCAGGTCATTCTATATCAGTTCAGGTTGATCCAAAATCACCTCAAACTAAAAAATTCTTACAAGAAAAGATAATAAAATCACTAGCCCAAAAGTATCCTCTCCGCCAAGATGAAGGGATTAATCTTGAATTTAATCTCGAGGGTTGCGAGCCAAGAGTTGTAAGAACTCTTAGAAAAAAAATAGGTGACAAAGATTACTATAGTTATAAAGAATTGTTTTTTTCGGAGCCTGAAAGGAAAATATTGCATGATAATTTATTAGCAATACTAAACCATGTCGAAGATTTTTTAAAAAAATCAGGATGTGAAATTTCACCTAAGCGAGAGATAGATACAAATTTAAAAAAGTTTACATTAGGAATTTTAGTTAGAGATCCCGAAAAAATAAATGATATCCTTGAAGAATATTTAGCAAAAAAACGGTGGACCAATTTTATTTCCAAATTACTGTGTTGTCTGATTATATTTATTATTATTGCGATATATTTATTGTTGTGATAAATAGAGGGGTCAAAAAACCTTCTTGAACAGGCAAAACAAGAAGTTGAAAAGATAATTACACAATCATCATGAAGCTAATCAAATTCCGCATTCAAAGCTACAAATCCATTAAAGACACCAGTTGGTGCTGGTTGGCTTCTGATATGACTACGCTTGCGGGCAAAAACGAATCCGGCAAAAGCGCAATTCTTGAAGCATTGCGGAATTTTGATACCGATGTTGAGAAAATCCCT
>JAJOKU010000148.1 GCA_021129695.1 candidate division NPL-UPA2 bacterium | reverse complement strand
CCGGAAAGAGAACTTTTATCGTCGCCGTTATGGTGAGATATAGCCAATCTTATGGTATCAAAGAGCGAAAGGACTGTTTTGTAATTGAGATTTAATTCCTTAGTGATCATTATATACTGATGTCACTTTATGGACAATTCCCATATTTTATCTTCCTTAACACCTTGAAGGATTTCCGTCAGCATTAAATCTACGAGGCATATATCCTCTCCCTGCTCAATTAATTCTTTAAGTTGCCGAGCCTGTGTCGATTTTCCTCTATTGAAAAAGTTTACCCATGTTGAGGTATCAACTAATATCACAACCGGCTCCTTCTCATCTTGTCAAGGTTTCCATGCCAGCAGCCAGAGCCCATCAACTTCAAGATATCACCCCTGCTCTTTCTCTTAACCAGTTCATGCAAGGCGTAATTAACTAGTTCTTTTTTGGTCCTGAGACTGGTAAGCTTAAACCCTGCTTTTAGTAACCGGTCGTCAAGGACCACATTCGTCCTGCTCATATTGTTTCACCTCCATACACATATCCTATAGTTCTTAAGTGTATAAGTCAAGCATTATTTCATTTTCTTTTCCACTTCCCTAAATATATCTTCCGAATCCGGTTAAATATCTCTATATAGTCTTTAGTCTTATAATCGGGATAGGTCCACGGCCAGGGCTGGAAGCTTCCCTTGGTGTATTGAAGCGTAACCTCTCCGTATATTCCCTTCCCTAAATAGACTCTATGCTGATGGTTCTTGGTGGAGGCCAAAATAAGTTTGGATAGTTCTATATAGCCTGGGTCCAGGTTTATTCTACGGCCATCTGAGGAGAGAAATTCTTTCTCCAGCCTATTGGTGGATATCTTAATATTCACTATATCATCCGGCTCGATGAGGTCTCGGAAACTAACGAATTTTCTCTTTAAGTTCTTCCCCATCTCTGACTGATAGTAATTGGTATGGTTAAAGGGCATGAGCTTACTTTCAAAGTCTATGGGTCCAAATTCTTGAGAAAGTCTCTCCTGAACTAAATCAAATAGGCTGATCTCGCCTGAGATCATCCCCATTATTAATTTTACTTTTTCGCCTTTCTTTACTTCCCCCATGGTTTAGCAAGAAAATTCCTCACCCGCCTGCGGCGGGCTCGTCAAAACATTTCTTACTGACAGGAATTTTCACTCTCTTTGGGGAGCACTTTAGTGTAGTGTAGT
>JAJOKU010000059.1 GCA_021129695.1 candidate division NPL-UPA2 bacterium | reverse complement strand
CCCGATATTGGGCACATTGCCATTGAACTGAAATGGCTCTCCTCCCTCTAAGGCATTGATAATGGGGGCCGCATATTCATGTCCTCTGTCTAAAGATATCGGTGCCCCTTCATCAAACCATTCTTTCACATCTTTTTTCCAGGTCTTTTCGGTTTTTAGATATTCTTTCAAGATATAGGCATATTCCCCGGGATTCCAGCCTGTTCCAGAGAGGCAGTATTTCTTTATAAGGTCAGGTCTCTTGCGGAACCACCAGTTGTATTCTGAGTTATGCCCGCTGGATTCGGTGACATAATAACCTAAATGAAGGAACATTTCGTTACGGACAATTTCCTCCATGTAAATTTTCTTCTTCCTGAGTGCCTGGCGAATCAAAGGGTAGGCATCTTTGCCGTTCTTTTCGTATTTAATGAACCAGGCTTGATGATTGATTCCGGCACATAGATAAGCGATCTGGTCCATCGGGGTATTAATCCACCCGGCCAGCATTTCTGCTGTGCCCTGAACACTATGACACAATCCGGTAACCCGAATATGTGTTTTCTTCTGCATGGCCCGGCATAACATGGCTATGGGATTAGTATAGTTAAGCAGGCTCGCATTCGGGCAATAACGTTCCATATCACGGCAGATACTTAGCATTACCGGTATGGTGCGCAGGGCCCGGAAAATACCAGCCGGGCCGCGAGTATCACCCACATTAATATCAACCCCGTATTTCTTGGGAATTTCAATATCATGCCGCCACACCTGCACTCCCCCAGCCAGTATAGTACACAGGACCACATCTGCGCCTTTGAGTGCTTTTTTCCGGTCCATTGTGGCTTCAACCTTAGCTGGATACTTCCCTTTGTCAATGATACTCTGGACCGCCTTCAGAGCAAACTCAAGCCGCTCCTTATCTACATCCATCAGAACCAGCGTTGAGTCTTTTAGAAGGGGAAAGGTTAATATATCCCTGACCAAATTACGAGTGAAACCAAGACTTCCCGCACCGATAAACGTAATCTTCGCCATCAAATACTTCCTTTGTTACCCTTCTCAATCTCCCAGCTCTTCCTAATTGCCATTATATTATACCATATATTAATGTCAATGGGTTTCTCACCATTTTTTAATTTTTCTTGCTCTGGTGGGATAATTGCTATATAATTCAAACGGGCTCAATCTAACCAATTACAAGAGCATAGACTGGTTAAGAG
>JAJOKU010000097.1:897-1211 GCA_021129695.1 candidate division NPL-UPA2 bacterium | reverse complement strand
CCTCTCTCTTCTTCAACCTCCCGGGAACGCTTATTATTCTGGTCGGAGCCCTTATCTATGGCTTCCTCACCGACTTCGCCGGGATTACCGTAAAAATTCTCGTCCTCCTGACTATATTCTACCTGGCGGGGGAGCTGTTGGAATATATCCTGGTCATCGTGGGAGCCAGGAAGTTCGGGGCCTCCCGGAAAGCCACCGGGGGAGCTATATTGGGGGGAATCTTAGGAGCAATTCTGGGAATGTTGGCCGGAGGGATAGGCGTGGTGCCCGGCACCTTTTTAGGAATCTTTTCGGGGGCTTTTCTGGTAGAGATA
>JAJOKU010000097.1:491-887 GCA_021129695.1 candidate division NPL-UPA2 bacterium | reverse complement strand
ATCTTTTAAGGCCGGGGTCGGTTCCCTCTTCGGCCGGGTCAGCGCTACCGTTCTCAAGGTAATCATCGCCTTGATTATGCTCATTCTCATTATTCCGCGTTTGTTTTAGACGCACCGACTATCTCTGGCTGCGCCAGACGATGTCTCCTTCTTCCCGGTGTCTGGGGTCGAAGGTGCCCTGGTCATCTTTCAGGTTTTGCCCTAGGCTATAGACAATGAACCCTTCTTCTTCTCGCCTATAAATGAAGTCTTTACCGGTGAAAGGGTCTTCAGGAAGTTGGGGCAGGATTTCCGGGGTCAGAGCTTTGAGGGTTTCCGGATATGTTCCCTTCTTGGCCTGGTAGATTTTCAGGGCTAAGGCCAGCTTGCCGGCTCGGATTTGCGCCTCAGAGAGAA
>JAJOKU010000097.1:0-481 GCA_021129695.1 candidate division NPL-UPA2 bacterium | reverse complement strand
CATAGAGAAGATGCTTGCGGCGGATGTTCAAGAATTTTTTTAAGCCATCCTGCCAGGCAGCAATAATCTCTTCCGGGCACTTTCCCGCTTCCAGGGATAGGCGGATACTATCTGTTCCCATAGATATGTCGAACTTTCTTGTCGGTCGGCGGAATTTTACCCTTTCCGGATGAAGTCTCTTCAAAGCACTGATGATGTGGATGCCTGTCTCCACGGGCCTAAATTTTTCCCAAGCAAGGATATGAATTTGAACTCCGTGATATCTCTTTTCGGGATCGCGAAAGAGTCGTCGGTAATGCACCGGGCGAAAATAGACCCCCGGAAGCTCAAGACGGTTTAGCTCCTGAGCTAACTTCCTGGCCTCTATCCAGGTGGCCCCGACATATTCAAAAGGCCGGGTTGTTCCTATCCCTACACAGATCCCTCCCACCTCACCAATAAATCCGGTAACCGGATAAACTTGAGCTGTCAAGGGGGTAGG
>JAJOKU010000090.1 GCA_021129695.1 candidate division NPL-UPA2 bacterium | reverse complement strand
TTATCCGGAGCAGATGGCCGAGATTGATAAGGCGATGAATTATTTCTGGGACCTTCTGGAGGGGGTTCCCGGGATTAAGGCCCATCGGCCTCCGCCCGACTCGGGGATGACTATGGGGGGCTGGTATGCCCCTTGCGGTCTCTATCGTTCGGAGGAGTTGGGAGGTCTTTCCCTGGCCCGGTTCTCTGAAGCCGTAGTTGCTGAAGGGAGCCTATGCTCTCCCGGGTGTAACCGGGCCTTGCATCTCCATCCCGTATTTAATAACTTAGATGTATATAACCAGGGCAAACCCACCCGGATTGCCAACCTGCCTCCGGGTATTGATGTCCGGCAGAAGGCCGGGAGTCTGCCGGTTTCAGAAGGGATTCAGAAGCAGGTATTTAGTATTCCCTGGTTCAAGAAGTATCGGCCCGAGATAATAGAAGAACATGCAGCCGCCTACCGCAAAGTAGCCGAAAATTACCAGGACCTTCTGGACGGGGATAAGGGGGATGAGGAGGAGGTAGGCAACTGGGGGCTTACGGCCCGGGAGAAATAAAAAATATAGAAAGGGGTAAGGCCATGCAAAAGGAGATAGGGAAATTAGCCATTGAGGGGGGAGTTCCAGTGCGAGAAGAACCTTTTCCGCCCCGGATTATATTCGGGGAGGAGGAGAAGCAGGTAATTTTGGAGGTAGTGGGGAAGACGATGAACGGCGACCAGGCCCTGGACCGCTACGGCGGTATTCATGTAGATGCCTATGAGAAGGAATTCGCCGCCTATTTTGGCAGCCGCTATGCCACAGCCGTCTCTTCCGGCACCGCCGCCGTGCATTCGGCTCTGGCCGCCCTGCAGTTAGAGCCGGGCAGCGAGGTTATTACCTCCCCTATTACCGACCCGGGGACGGTATCCCCTATACTCAGCCAGAATCTAATCCCTGTCTTTGCTGATGTGGATTATCAGACCTTAAATATTACCGCCCCCAATATTAAAGAGCGGATTACTGACAAAACCGGGGCTATTATCGTCGTCCATTTAGCGGGACAGCCCTGTGATATGGACCCCATAATGGAACTGGCTAAAGAAAACAGCCTTACTGTTATAGAGGATTGCGCCCAGGCCCACGGGAGTAAATATAAAGGCAGATATGTGGGAATTATCGGGGATGTAGGCGTCTTCAGTTTAATGAGCGGCAAACATATGACCAGCGGCGGCCAGGGCGGGATGGTTATAACCAATAATGAAGAAATCTACT
>JAJOKU010000070.1 GCA_021129695.1 candidate division NPL-UPA2 bacterium | reverse complement strand
AATTGCCATTGTTAAAGACGATCTTTATCTTGACACTAACCCTGCAAATAATGCCGGTTACTTCAGCTAAGAGCGATGGTATGTATGAGAGACTCAAGCTCTTTGCTGATGTCATTGAGATTATCCAGAGGGAATATGCAGGGGAGGTGGATCCCCAGAAGTTGATTTATGGAGCTCTCAGGGGCATGTTAGGTTCCTTAGACCCCTACAGCCAATTTATGGAGCCGGATCTCTACCAGGAAATGATGGTCCGGACCAGAGGATACTTTGGAGGTCTGGGCATCTATATTACTATTAAAGATGGTCTCCTGACCGTTATTTCCCCTATTGAGGATACTCCTGCCTCCCTGGCCGGTATCAAAACAGGCGATGTCATCGTGGAAATTGAAGGAGAAACTACCAAGGAAATGACGCTTTTAGAGGCGGTAAGGAATCTACGGGGCCCGGAAGGAACTGAGGTAACCATCACTATAATGCGAGAGGGGGAGCTTCTGCCTGAGGTGACCCTTACCAGGGAGAGAATTGACCTACCCAGCATAAAAGAGGCAAAGATTATTGATGATGGTATTGGTTACATCCGCCTTATAGAATTCAGAGAAGAGACGAGCACAGATTTAAACGAGGCTCTTAAGGACCTGGAGAAAGAAGGGATGGAGAGTCTGGTGCTGGATTTAAGGTATAACCACGGCGGCCTTCTGGATGCAGCCGTTGAAGTAGCCGATAAATTTCTCCCTCAAGGAAGATTAATCGTCTACACCGAGGGGCGAAGGCCATTGCAGTCAAGGAGATATTTAGCCAAAACGGAGCCTCGTTTCAATTACCCTCTGGTCATATTGGTAAACGAATACAGTGCCAGTGCTTCAGAGATTGTGGCTGGAGCTATTCAGGATTGGAGGAGAGGAGTACTGATTGGCACCAGGACCTCTGGGAAGGGCTCGGTTCAGACTGTCATTCCCCTCAGTGATGGCTCAGCCCTTCGCTTGACCACAGCCAAATATTTTACTCCCCAGGGTCGTTTGATTCAGGGCAAAGGAATTAGCCCAGACATTGAGGTAAAAAGAATAGTCAAGGAAGAGGAAGCGGAACTGCCCTCTGTGCCAGAAGAAGGCAAGGAAGGGGAAGAAAGGCCTGACCCCCAATTAGAACGAGCTATCAATCTCCTGAAAGCCTGGCCAATTTTTAAGGAGATATATAGCTTAGAGGAGGAAGGATGATGAGTGAGAAAGGAGGGTCTCCCAAAGCAG
>JAJOKU010000131.1 GCA_021129695.1 candidate division NPL-UPA2 bacterium | reverse complement strand
GCCTGAAGCTTCTCATCTTGGATCTTCCTGCCTTTCTGGCTTTGTAATGCACCGGCATTTCTACCATCTTGAGCCCTAATTTAGCTATGCCCAAGAGGATGTCAAAATCTCCCCAGGGACACCTACCCATCTTCATCCTCTTAAAATCCTTCTTAAGTATAGCTTTCGTTCCACATAAAGTGTCAGTAAGACGCTGTCCCATCAGCCAGGTGAAGATGATGCTGAACATCCTGTTCCCCCAAAGGTGTAACTGCCTCATCGCCTGCCCTTCCATAGGATAAACCATCCTGGTCCCATTCACTACTTCTGCCTTTCCTTCCTCAAGGGGCAATAAGAATCGGGGCAGCTCCTCCGGGGGAACAGCCATATCAGCATCGAGGATCATAAGAACATCTCCTGAAGCGGCCTCAAACCCTTTCCTCACTGCATATCCCTTACCTCGATTAGGTGAGTAGGAGATTATTCTTAAGTTTTTGCATTCGGACCGCATTTCCTGCACAACCCGTGAGGTTCCATCAACCGACCCATCATCAACCACTATTATCTCCGTAGGCTTGCCGCAGGCAGGGACCCGGTTAATGCAGGACTTAATATTAGCCGCCTCATTGAAACAGGGAATGATTATTGAGGAAGAGAGCCCCCGTCCTTTAACCTTAGCAACTGTTGGCCTGGCAATTAGGTACTGGACAAAACAATAGTTGCGGAGCAGGGGAATATGGGGAGCATATCTATTGAGGAAATCGGAAATCCCGGGAATATTCTTGGGAATTAAAACCCGGTATCCCTTATCTTCAACGGTGAAGTCATGGAGGGCGAGCAGATTGATAATGTCTTCAGACAAAAGTCGATTGTGCGCTCCTTCCGGCATCTTCAAACCCAACCTTTCACCCAGCATCAACAGGGGCTCCCAGAAAGGGTTAATGAAAGAGATAATTAACCGCGTTTGGGGGTTCGTTACCTTCTTTAACTCCCCTATGGCCTTCCAGACATCTGAAAGGTGTTCTATCAAATCTGACATTATGACATAATCGTATTTCCCTTCTACCTTCAAGTTCTCAGCTTCGCAGACAGTGAAGGATAGGTGAGGATATTTGGCTTTGGCGATATCCAACATCCTCGGGCTGATATCTACGCCCAGGCCCTTCCTGGGGTTTACACTATTTAAAATATCTCCCGTGCCGCAACCAATTTCCAGGACATCGCTGCCCGGAGGAATAAACGAAGAAAAGAGCCGTTTCAACTGAGAATAATAATAGGCGTTTTTTTTCTTCCACTTATCATACTGGTTAG
>JAJOKU010000111.1 GCA_021129695.1 candidate division NPL-UPA2 bacterium | reverse complement strand
TCTCAGAGCCACCTTCAATTAGAAATGAGATGGTATATAAACTTAAGTTATTGTTTTGTAAGATGTTAAGAGACTTTGAGTACCTTTCCTAAAATATTGTCATATCATTAAGTTATTGTATTCTAAGATGTTAGATAAAAGATATTAGTTTTTAGTGAGTAATAACCGTTACAGTTGCGAAAAGCAGCGAAGCTGCTTGAGCAACTCCCTGTGGATAACTACACTTTTTGGAGAAGAACCCCTTTTTTTAGCCCCTCACCTTAAATCTCGCCACGGCGAGTCGTCTCTGGAGACCTCTCCCCAGAAGGGAGAGGGCAGGGTGAGGGAGTATCTTGTAATTGAATTTAACATACCTGCGGTGTGAGCCTGTAGGGGTTCGGTTTTTCAGGTCGTCTTTGTCTCTTCCAACACCTTTTTTAAGGCCTGGATGGCCTTTTTGAAAAGTTCCGGCCCGCTAAAACCTTCACTGCGGCCGGCCAGGGTCAGATGTGGCTCAAGCGACAGGAATCCATGGAAGTTTTTCTTCTGTAATGCACTCAAAACTTCAAATATCTGGCCGTCACCTTCTCCTGCCGGAGTAATAATCATATCCTCTGTAGAGAACTTAGCATCTTTTATGTGAAGATATTCAATGTATTCCTCAAGTAAAGGATAGGCCTCATCATACGGTTTGACATTGTCAATAACAAAGTTGGCCGGGTCAAAAGTGGCCCTCAAATCAGGCTGGCCCACTGAACTTAGAATGTCCCGGCAGCGCTCCGGTATGTCGCCATAGATATCTCTTTCGTTCTCATGTAACAGGGTTAACCCCTCTTTATGGGCCAACTTTGTCTTTTTGTTCATGCGATATAAAACCTGGTCCCGGTATTTGGCCGGGTCTTCATCTTCCGGGATATAGTAGGAAAATATACGGATATAAGGCGTCTCAAAAAAATGGGCTAAATACATGGCCCGGGAAAACTGTTTTAGATGCAAATCAAAATCATCTGTGATTTTAATCTTGCCTATGGGTGAGCCAATAGCAGAGATTTGAAATCCTCTGTTCTTCAATGCCTTTTTTATCCTCTCGATGTCTTCATCGGTCAAATCAAGCACATTTTTGTTGTCAACTCCCCTCAATTCAATGTGCCTTATCCCCTCAGATTCCAGAACATCCATCTGTTCTTCTATTCTCTGGGATATCTCATCCCCAAATCCACTCAGTTTAAACATCGTTTTTCCCTCTTTCCAGAAAAGGTATATTTATTCAGAAGACTTTTATTAGCTGATTTAACAACTCTTTCCCTATTTAATTCAACCACTTAGCTTAC
>JAJOKU010000107.1 GCA_021129695.1 candidate division NPL-UPA2 bacterium | reverse complement strand
CTCTTCCGTCGGAGAGCCAGATGAAAACTGGCGAAGTGCGGAAGTTGGGTTAAAATGGCTGCGATGAGTTTTTCCCGGTCTATATCTGATTTCAAAGTCAAGGCTCAAATCGCGGTTTATTCGCCATTTCCCTAAAAAGGTGATTTTCCTTATCACCTCACGCTTAGCGCTTATGCTGATGCCCACCCTATAACGGACCTCGCCCTTTTTGGCGTGGATAATAGGTGTCTCAAGCATAGCCTTGAAATCAAAGACCGAAGAATCATCACCCTCCACCAAAAACCTTAGCTGCCTTCTGGAACTTATCAGCCAGATTCCTTTCAGGGCAAGCTTTTTCTCAATGCGAGTCCTTCTTTTCAGCTGGGTCTTTTTCTGACTGTAGATAATTTCATAATGCTTGCCCACCTCCCAGGCCCCTTTGAACAGCAGGGCGTCCGGTTTCTGTCTATATCTTTGCACCAGGAACTTAAGATGATTGCTTGAATCTGCCTGCCAGTGCCCGGCGAGCTTCACTATTCTTACCAGGCGGCGATTATGGCTATCCCCGGCAATCATGGAAAATAATAATTCATGGCCCCTGGCCGAGAGAATATTGCCTTTCAGAATAAGACGGTCTCCCAACCTTTGGGTGCGGGACTTATGGAGGGTAAATTTCAGGTTATGCTCCGGGGTAAGTGACCATTTGCCGGTAAACCTGATTTTGTAAGGCGCCTCTCTCAAGCCATATAGGCGCAGCCATTCCTTGAGCTCCGGCTCGGGGGCCCGAAGGTAATACTCCAGGGAATTACCTTCACCGATTATAAATTCACCTTCTACTACTATTTTCCGGCGAAGGGGGGAATCGGGGGCAAATGGCCGGCTTATTATCAAACGGTTCAGGGGATCTACTTGATACCTGAATCTGTATTTACGGGCTTTCATCTTTTTGGGGGTTATGTTCGTTTTTTTGGCCATGAAAATTAACCGGGTTTGTTACCGATAACTTTGATAGTGGCCTTTTTTATGTCGCTGACCAGGATAAGATGAGTGTTGCCCTCCCGGTTCTCAATTACCGCTCTACTGAGGCCAAAGCCTTTCAAGGTGCCTTTTAACAGTTCTCCCTGGACCTTGACTTCAATGATGCTCCCCCGGCGCAAACCAGGATTGAGCATAAAGGAGAGAGCGGCCCAGATATTACTGATGGTCTCCTTGGCCGCTAAGCTTACACCTCCCAATATGGCTAATGAGACTAAGCCCCAGATGGTTCTGGTGGTTATCTGTTCCATAGCCATATAATAAGGCAGATTTGTTTATTTGGCAAGGATTTTTTTGCTCTAACAGGCAGATATTGCCGTTGGAATGTGGGGTTAGGGCCTGGGAAATAGGGAGTTGAATTGCCCTGTAAATAGGGGTGTTGGGAAGGGTTTCACCTACCTTCTCTGACCAGAATAATGGCCACTATAAGTTTACCCTTTTTCTGGCCGGCTGTCAATAGTTTTCACTGTTTTTCCAGAAAAAATTTTTTGCCTGAGATTTCAGGAAATTACGAAAATTGCTTGACATCTCTGGTTAGCTATGTTATTCTTGTCAAAGAAG
>JAJOKU010000144.1 GCA_021129695.1 candidate division NPL-UPA2 bacterium | reverse complement strand
ACTTCCACATTTTCATCCCTCCGCCTCTGCGTGGCTAGTTATTAAATCGCCTTATTTATTACTATTTAGGAGATGACACTGCCTAACGGCACTGCTTCGGCTGCCTTCGGCACTGCCTTTGGCTGTGTGCTTTGCGCTCTTCAGTCAGAATATATCGGGCAGCGTCGGCTAAATCACTGGCTAAGTAATCAGGTTTTACATCAAATTCCTCATCCCGGCCACCGCAGCCGGTCTTTACCAGGATGGTCCTTGTCCCCGCCCTTCTCCCGGCTTCAATATCTAAGGTCCTATCTCCGATAAGGTAACTTTTACTTAGGTCTAAATTTAAATCCTGTTTGGCTCTCATTATTAAATCAACATTCGGTTTCCGGCAGTTGCACCTTTCAGTCTTGGAGTGAGGGCAGAAATATATCTTGTCAATGGTTATACCGAAGCCGGAAATTTCCTCAAGCATTCTCCTGTTCACTCTGTAGAAATCCTCTTTTGAAAAATATCCTAGTCCGATACCAGCCTGGTTCGTTATGATTACGATTCTGTATCCCATATCCTGCATCTTCTTCATTCCTTCCCCAGCTCCGGGTAGAAGTTCAAATTTCTCTGGCTCATGCAGGTATTCTATTTCCGTGTTTATGGTTCCATCCCTATCCAGGAGAACTGCCGGGGAAACCTTTGCCAGCTTGCCCGGGAAGTGCACTGCACCTTCTTCTTCACCGGAAATCTTTCTGATAATATCAGTTGTTGATACCTCAATCTCTACCGGTATCAGCCTGGCCTCCCCTCCCACCGCTTCCACAACCTCTCTGGAAGTAAGCTGGGATGGGGTATAGTCTCCCGCCTTGATATAATGGTGGGGTTTAAGAACTTCGATATTCTCCTTGTTTCTCCTCTCATTAAAGATAAACACGTAGTCAACAGACTGAATGGCGGCTATAATCCTGGCTCGCTCTTCCTGTTCCATGATGGGCCGATTCCACCCCTTGAAGGCTCTGACTGAAGTATCTGAGTTTAATCCAACAATCAAGACATCGCATAAGGCTTTTGCCTTCTCCAGGAAATCTACATGTCCTGCGTGAATGAGATCGAATACACCGGAGGTAAATCCAATTTTCTTCTTCTCCCCCCTTAATCCCTCACATATCTTAGCTAAATCTTCCCTTGTTTTAATCTTGTCTTTAATCAAGTTAGCTCCTCCAGAACTCTTCCTCACCCCGGCCTGCAGCAGGCAGGTTCCCCCCCCGCTTTCTACATCCTCATGGTTTATATATCTATCACATTCCTAGAACAATGTAAAGAAAAAGTTCGCACTTTCCTTCTCCTTATGTGGTATAACATAGAATTGACTTTCACAGGCAAATTTTGGGCGGCGGCAAAGTTTGCCTCCCTAGAAATTGTGAAACAATTTCAGGGATTTTATCCTGGAAATTCTTTGAATTTCACATGGCAAGGAGAAGGTGGGGAAAATCAAAGCCAGGGATGTGGACGAAGGCGGAAGTAGTGGTGTCCCCAAGGGGATTTGAACCCCTGCTACCAGATCGAAAGTCTGGGGTCCTAGACCGGACTAGACGATGGGGACATAAAATATCAAAACACGAGTTACGCATTATTTTTAGATGTCAGAAATGTAACCCTTTCAATTACAA
>JAJOKU010000095.1 GCA_021129695.1 candidate division NPL-UPA2 bacterium | reverse complement strand
GCAGTACTGGCCAAAGGCCGGTATGACGAGCCCGCTTTAGCGGGTGAGGAATTTTCTTGCTAACCGGCTTGTTTGCAGCGAAGCACCGTGTTTCACCGTGGGCCCGATACCCCCGCTTCATGGAAAGTAGTCATCTCGTTTAAGATCTTTACTCCTGCCTCAACCATACTTATCCCCAGAGCCGCTCCCGTTCCCTCTCCCAGACGCATGTCAAGGTCAAGCAGAGGACGCAGGCCCATAAATCTTAGAGTTACCCTATGTCCTTTCTCAGCTGAACTATGAGCGGCAATAAGATAGTCAGCCACTTTTGGGGCAAGTTTAGTAGCAATAAGACCTGCGGCCGTGGAGATAAACCCATCGATGACTATGGGCACTCGGTTGGCTGCTCCCGAGAGTATCCATCCAATCAATCCTCCTATCTCATAACCTCCCACTTTAGATAAAACATCAATGGGATCGGTACTGTCGGGCTGATTAATCTCCAGGGCCTTCTCAATCACGGCAATTTTCTTTCTAATCATCTCATTGTCAATTCCGGTGCCCCGACCAGTTACTTCCTCAACTGGTTTTCTGGTAATAGCCGCGATAATTGCTGAAGATGCGGTAGTGTTTCCAATACCCATGTCGCCGGTACCGATAATATCAATCCCAGACGGATGCTCTTCCTCGAATATCTCTATTCCAGCCTCAATTGAGCGAATAGCTTCGTCCCGCTTCATGGCTGGACCCTTAGTCATATTTCTGGTACCCATTCCTACCTTCTTCTTCAAGAATTTATTTCCCCCTTGTAGCCCGCCTGCTGGCACCTGGATATCCTCAGCTACTCCCATATCCACTACTATCACTCTGGCACCAATGTGCCGGGAAAGAACATTTACTCCTGCTCCCCCTCGGATGAAATTGAGAACCATCTGAGGAGTAACCTCCTGCGGGAATAAACTTACCCCTTCCTCAGCTACTCCGTGGTCGCCGGCCATGGTAGCAATTACCTTATCCTTGACCTGGTAATTGAGCTTCCCTGTTATCCCCGCCACCTTAATGGATAGTTCTTCCAGGCAGCCAAGACTTCCCCTGGGTTTTGTCAGACTGTCCTGCTTCTTCCTTGCCTCACCCATTAGCTCCCGGTCTAAGGGCTTAATTCTATTTACTGTATCTCTAACCTTATCCATCCCCTTCTCCCCTTGAGCATTCATTTAATGATTGCAAAATATTCGGAACCTCCTTCAAGCATTCCACTCGGAAGGTCGGTTCATGAAGAGAGGAACTAATTTCCTCTGGATAGCGTTCATTCCAGCGGTGCAGAATCGTCTTTATACCCATTCTGTTGGCTCCAAAGATGTCAGTATCAATTCTATCCCCTATCATGACTACCTCACTCGAATCAAGTTTCAAAGCCTTTAAGGCCACCTTAAATATCTCCTTATCAGGCTTATTATGTTCGACATCAACCGAAGTGATAACGGCATGGAAATAGGGCTCAAGCTCCATTCTCTTCAGAGCATCCCGCACTTGCCTTTCCCGGGAGGTAAAGGTATTGGTGACCACGGCCAGCTTATATTTGCCTCTCAAAGCCTTCAATAATTCGTCAATGTATTCCACCTTCTCAGGTTCCTGCCCCGGAAGATGGCTGGGGCCTTCGTCCTTCTCCTTAACTATGGTATCTCCCAGGTCAAATAATATGCCCTTGATCATCTTATTATCACTTCAAGCGCCCGAGAGGATTCGAACCTCCGACCTCTGGCTCCGGAGGCCACCGCTCTATCCACTGAGCTACGGGCGCATAAAGCGAAAAAGCCTCCTCCTCACTGATATATGATACACATCTTCAGCCCTTTTGTCAACAAAAAAGGCTTCCTTTGCTGAAAAACCGAATCGATTTTTT
>JAJOKU010000133.1 GCA_021129695.1 candidate division NPL-UPA2 bacterium | reverse complement strand
CGAATCAGCCCGGTCCGCAGCCTGCTTTACGGGTTCACCGATAAAGAGGTGGAGACCGCCCTGGAGGCGCTTGAAAAAGTGGGCATCAAACACTTGGCCTATCGCCGGGCGGAGGCCCTGAGCGGGGGCGAAATGCAGCGCGTGGCCATCGCCCGGGCGCTTTTCCAGGAGCCTTATTTATTGCTGGCCGACGAACCGGTGGCCAACCTTGACCCTAAAAATACCGAACTGGTGCTGGATTACCTGCAGCCGCTGACCCGGGAAATGGCGATTGTCGGTGTTTTCCACGCGCCGAAGATCGTCAGCAAGTATTGCACGCGGGCGATCGGCATCAAGGACGGTGTGGTGATTTACGACGGCAGTCCCGACCTCTCCCCAGGTACTCTGGAGGCGATTTATGGTGCCAAGTAGCCGGCGCCGCCGGTTTCGGTAGCTTGATTGCAATGAAACTAACGGCCATTAGGGCACTCGCCAGATACCGGTCATATCTCTTGCCGGTAGGCATTTTCGTCTTGCTTTTGTGGGGCGGCGCCGCCGTTGTCCGGGTTGATCCAGCCGCCTTGGTTGCGGGCATTCCCAGAGGCATCGACTTGCTCGGACACATGTTCCCGCCCGCTTGGGAGGTCTTTCCCGGGTTAATGGGATCGGCCCTGGAAACGGTGCAGATCGCTTTTGTGGGCACGGTTTTCGGGGTCTTGCTGGCTTTCATGATTAGCCTGTTGGCGGCCGGCAACCTTAATCCCAACCGGGCCATCCGCGAGGTTGCCAGGGGTCTGCTCTCGGCCGAAAGGGCTTTGCCGGATTTGATTATCATCCTGTTCTTCGTGGCCATCGTCGGCCTGGGACCGTTTCCGGCGGTCATGGCTCTGGCCATCAGTTCGATAGGAATGCTCGGGAAGCTGTTCGCCGACGCCATCGAGGAGGTCGATCCCAGACCCCTGGAGGCGCTGACCGCGGTCGGGGCGACCAAGTCCCAGATCATCCGCTACGCCGTGCTGCCCCAGGTCCTGCCCTCGCTGATCGCCAACAGCCTGTACCGGTTCGACGTCAACATCCGCATGTCCATATTTTTGGGCGTGGTTGGGGCTGGGGGTATCGGGTTTGACCTGATTATGTCCATGAGGTTGCTTGAATACCAGGCTGCCCTGTCCGCCATCATCGTCACCCTGGTTTTAGTAGTCGCTTGTGAAAAGTTTTCCGATGCCCTCAGAAAGAAAGTTCTCGGACAAGAGGTATTGAGATGAACGAAAACCCGAAGGAAACGAAAAGCGAGGGGGATTTACGGTATCGGCGCTACTACCAGGGGTGGCTTTGGCCCGGAAGTATTTTTATGCTGATCCTGGGGTGGAGCCTGGTTGACTTGGAAATCAGCCCACAACTGTTTTGGGAAGGCATCCCCCACTTCTTCAACCTGGTACGGGAGATGTTTCCGCCGAACTGGGCCGTGCTCGCCGGCAAGGAAATACCTTGGTCGATTCTGGAAACCCTCTCCATGGCTTTCGTCGGCACCTTCCTGGGGGCCGTCTGCTCTTTCTTTTTGGCCCTATTCGCCGCCCGTAACTTGGCCCCGTCGGGGGTAGTTCGCGAAATGGCTAAGGGGCTTATGGCCGCCGAGCGTGCCGTTCCGACCCTGATCATTATTCTTTTGCTGGTGGTGGTCATCGGTTTCGGCCCGTTTGCCGGGATGATCGCCATTGCCGTCGGTTCCATCGGCATGCTCGGGAAGCTGTTCGCCGAAGCCATCGAGGAGGTCGATCCCAGACCCCTGGAGGCGCTGACCGCGGTCGGGGCGACCAAGTCCCAGATCATCCGCTACGCCGTGCTGCCCCAGGTCCTGCCCTCGCTGATCGCCAACAGCCTGTACCGGTTTGATATAAATCTTCGGGTGGCCCTCTTTTTGGGCGTGGTCGGGGCCGGGGGTATCGGGTTTGACCTGTATCTGGCCATGAAACTTTTCAAATACGCCGACGC
>JAJOKU010000011.1 GCA_021129695.1 candidate division NPL-UPA2 bacterium | reverse complement strand
CTCTTCCGTCGGAGAGCCAGATGAAAACTGGCGAAGTGCGGAAGTTGGGTTAAAAATTAATCCTCTCTTCTTTAACTCAAATCCCCTTCTCTTTCTTTTCAGGGTTCTCAACTGCTCTTTTATCTGCTTTTCCAATTTAGCCAAGCCCAGGTTGCCGGTAGCACCCAGATGTTTTTGGGATAGAATATTCTTCTCGGGATCGGGCCTCTTCAAGCGGTAAATCTTTTTAGAGACTGCCCGGTAGGCGTCTCGGAAAGGCGTCCCCCTCCTTACCAATTTATAGACTTCGTCCGTAGCAAACATCTCAGGAGTGAGAGCTTCCTTCATGCTTTCCTTATTTACTTTCAAGCGGGATATGATTAAACGGCAAATCTTTAGTGAGGATTCAGTTGCCTCCAATCCTTTCATCAATGGTTCCTTGGTAAGCTGGAGGTCTCGGTTGTAGCCGGATGGTAGTCCAGTTAGGATGTTCATCGCCTGGAAGAGATAGGAATTGACAGCGCTTGATTTAGCCCTGACCATCTCCAGGGCAGCCGGGTTCTTCTTCTGGGGCATGATGCTTGAGCCCGGGCAGAGTTCGTCAGGGAGAGCGAAGAAGCCAAACTCCTCCCGGCTAAAGAGGATTAAATCCTCAGCCAATTTACTCAAGTCTAACATCACCTGAGATAGAGAAGATAAGATTATTCCCTCCATCTTGCCGCGGCTATTGTTGACATAGAGGACATTGTTCTGAACTTTCTCGAAACCAAGTATTTCTGAGGTCAGCCGACGGTCAATGTTCAACGGAACTCCATAGCTGGCCGCTGAACCAAGGGGACACTGGTTATTTATCTTATAGGCGGACTGTAGCAGTATGAGGTCATCCAGAAGAGATTCTAAGAAAGCTCCGGCCCACAAAGCTACCGAGGAAGGCATAGCTCTTCGGGAATGGGTGTAACCAGGCATGGGGACTTCTTTATTCTTCTGGCAAAAGGTGAGCAGACTCTCGCAGAACTCCAGAACAGCTTCTTCAATATCTAATAACTTCTCCTTGGCATAGAGCCTGAGGTCAACTATTACCTGGTCATTGCGGGAGCGAGCAGTGTGAATCTTTTTTCCTAAGTCACCTAATTTCTCAGTCAGATAATTCTCAATAGCAGTGTGGACATCCTCATCCTCTTGGCAGATGATGAATTTTCCCTCTCTATTGAGCTTGAGGATTTCAAGTAAAGCCCCTTTTAACTTCCTGAATTCAGTTTGGCTGAGAATCTTTATGGAAGCGAGCATCCAGGCATGGGCGATACTTCCCAGGACATCAGCTTCAACTAACTTCTGATCCAGGACACAGTCCTCCCCTACCGAGAATTTTTCTATCTCCTTATTCAGCTCGTAACCCTTCTCCCACAGCTTCATCCTGAATATCCCCTTCAAAGAAACAGAGATAGATGATCAGTTAGGGAGAAAACCTTTTTCTTTCTATTTACCCTGTAGTTTTGACGTTGACTGCTCGAGGGCCTCTGTCTCCCTTCTCCACGTCAAATTCTACAGCATCTCCTTCCTTCAGGGAATCGAAGTCCACTCCCTGAAGGGCGCTGCGATGAAAGAAAACCTCCCCCCCGTCTTCGGCGCTGATGAAGCCGAATCCACGGTTCCAGATCAGCCTCTTTATTTTCCCTGTTGCCATCTCCTCTACTCCTTTCCGAAGCCCTGTTCCACAGGACTTTCTCTGTTATGAAGAGTCCTCTGCCCCTCTACCTTTGAGTAACCGAGTTCTCTTCTACCGTTGTAACCTAACGCATTGTAGCACACCTTCAAAAAGAAGGCAAGGAATAATCTCATCTCTGTTGAATAATCTCATTCTTATTTGCCGCAGGCTGGGATTGAAAGCCCTGGTGGCCGGCAACTTAGCTGGCTTTATCACAGCCACCATCGCTGGCATTCTGATCTGAAAACTGAATGGTTGCCGGACTGTCCTGGAGAGTTTATGGGAGGATCAGGCTATAATTTTAGGGAATTGTCCATAAAGT
>JAJOKU010000150.1 GCA_021129695.1 candidate division NPL-UPA2 bacterium | reverse complement strand
TTTGGGTAAGCTAAGTGGTTGAATTAAATAGGGAAAGAGTTGTTAAATCAGCTAAAAAAGTTCAAGACCCGTTAGAAATAAATTTCTAAATGGGTCAAGGCAAAAGGAAGAAGTTTTGAATTTTAAATTGCCCTCTGGAATTTCACAGAAATTCCGAGGACCCAGTCCCGGAAATGTTTCACATTTCACGGGGTAATTTTGCTTAATGAAGAATCCTTCCTCTACCAAACTCAGTGAATTGGCTTATTTAGTTATTCTCAGCCTGCTTGCCGTCTTTCTCCTCCTCGCCATAGCCAGCCTCTGGCAGAAAGCTATTCCACATCAGCGGTTGCTTTTAGCTGTGCTCCTATTTGGGCTGGGATACTTAGCCTGTCTCTATCTCTCTAAGCTAATATTTAGTCCGCTCGGGAGACTGATTAGCCGAACAGTAAACCCCGTTAGAGATAAATCTCTAAATGGGGTAAGGGGCAAGGAAACTGCCCAGGCCGGTTCATCCTTAAGGGAGTTGATGGAAGACCTACAACTCTCTCGCGAAGAAGCAAAGAGGTGGAATCGAGAGTTGGAGAAAATGGCTTCATCTATCGCTCATGAGATAAGAAATCCATTAGCAGTTATGGCCACTGCTTCCGGATATCTTAAAAGGGTAGCCCCTCGCTCCGCCGCGAAGCACACAGCCAAAGGCAGTGCCGTAAGGCAGTACCCTTTGGGTGCTCGGGACAACCAGGTAGGCAACCCCTCGGTTGACTCGGGACGGCGAGAAGCCCGCCCTGAGCGTACACCGCCAGAGGCAGTGCCCGTGGCAGTGGCAGCACCTTTAGGTGCAGTACCTTTACGGTGGAGCAGTACTGGCCAAAGGCCGGTAGGTAGCGAACGGGTAGCCACCAGCCATAAGCCACTGGATGCAAATGAATCTTCTCAGGTAGAGGAGCAGTTGGGAATTATTGACAGGGAAATAGAGCGGGTAAGCAAGATCGTTGACGGCCTCCTCAGGTTTTCCCGGGTCTCAACTTCTCCCTCTCATCCAAGATTGGTTAATATAAATGAAATGGTGGAAGAGGCTCTGTCTCAACTTAGCCAGGGCGGAGGTCTGGAGGGGATAGAGGTAGTGAAGGAGTGGACCTCTTCTCTTCCCAGGGTAAAAATTGACCCGGCTGAGCTCCAGCAGGCATTTCTAAATATCATTCAGAACGCTGTCCAGGCCATGCCCAATGGTGGAAATTTGACCATTGCCACTAAGCCGGCCGGGGAGACCAACTGCCTTGAAATTAGTTTCGCTGATACCGGCTGTGGTATCGCTCCTGAAAATATGGAGAAGGTCTTTCAGCCATTCTTTACCAGCAAGGATTTCGGAGAGGGCACCGGCCTGGGGTTAGCTATCGCAGAAGGCATTGTGAAACGGGCCGGTGGAGAGATTAAGGCTGAAAGCAAGCTCGGAAAAGGCACAGTTTTCACCGTTTATCTCCCCCTGAATACATAGGAGATAAGTGTTCAGTGAAGTCGTCTTATGTTGTCATTGCGAGGAGCGTTAGCGGTTGCGAGCGTAAGCGAAGCAAACCCGGAGAGATTCCTCGCTTTGCTCAAGGTCGCAACGACTACGTCGGATTGCTTCCCCTTCAGTTGGCTCAGGGTCGCAATGACCTGATATTCACATCATATCGGTTGTGCTTTCAAGATTTTAGGTTTTGGAGGGTATTTATCTGTGATTTTGGGGAGAAAGAGGAAACTCTCTCCATACATCTTGCTGTGGTTCAAGGAGGGGAAGGGCCCAAGATGTTGAATGGAGGTAGAATTTTTCTTCAATAGGCTTGACAAACAGATAATTTGGTGGTAAAATTATAGAAAAGTTGGACGAAATAGCGAAAGGTAAAAGATGACCACCAAATTATCGGCTAAGGGGCAGATAGTAATTCCGGCTTCCATCCGGAAGAAATATAGTCTGCGAGCCGGGTCCACGATCGAGATTCTTGATTTCGGGAACGAGATAGTTATCGTGCCCCTACCCGATGACCCCATAGAAGCAGCCAGACGGCGTCCTCATGGAAGGGCTTCTTTGGAGAGATTGATGAAGGAAATCAGGGT
>JAJOKU010000159.1 GCA_021129695.1 candidate division NPL-UPA2 bacterium | reverse complement strand
TACTGAAAGGGAAATTCTTGCTAATTTTTCTCTTGACATATTACCGCATCACTTTCCAATTCTATTTTAATGACATTCCGCTTCTAAGGGACCGGCTAATTCTTTCAGGAAGAAAAGTTTTCCCGGCAGAGTAGGCATAAAACTTGACGGGATCCAGATGTCAGGTTTATGCCTGAGGCTTACCCAGAGGGACATTCCCTGCCACATCATCCCCCTTCCTAAAGTCCCATCACAGCCGCCAATTATATGGTCAGCCTTAAGAAAGAGACCGGGACCAATGGTGTTAGCAAAAGCAGGAACTAAGGTAGTGCGACTCTTGAAACTGGTGATGGCATTTTGTTCGATGGTCAGGGGATGAAGTTTTGCTCCCAATCTGTATTCCTGAGCTTTCCACTCTTCCTCACTCTTAAATTCAGCGGCAAAATGTGGCTCCCAGAAAGCAATGTGGAAGACCCTACCTATTCCGAATACAACGATTAACTCTGCCCCTTCTTTTCTTAGCTTATTTATCTTCCCAGGATAGGTAGGCAAAATATCCTGGGCGGCAAAATTACGCTGTTCGGCAGGAACAGTCAATTCTCCTAAAGGACCATAAAAAGCCTCTTCCATAGCATTCTGAAAAGCTCCCGGATCATCAGGAGATAGCGTCCTCCCCTTACTATCACTCCACTCATCCATATTGAATCCATAAACATGTTTACAGTCAATTTTCCATTCTTTTAGGAAATAGACTGCCCACTTATACATTCCCATCGGTCCTACCGGGAGAATAAAGATAATCTTCTCTTTCCTCTCTCTTGCTTCCTTTATCCTGAGGGCTATCTCATGTCCCATCTTGGTGTCAAATTCCTCCAAATTTTCGCAGGGGATAGGTTCAAATTCCTTATGCCACCAGGGCTGTCTCTCAGTAATTGCCTCCGGTGGATTTTCACAGCATTTATCTATCTTTCCTAAATCCCAGCCCTTAGGAAAGAAATCTTCTAACAACGACCCCCTCATAGTAGTAATGAGATTCATTTTGTTACAGACCTCCTTTCATACTACTCACTTCACTTCGACCAATTTCCCTGTCTTTGCTGATTCATAGCAGGCTAGCACAACCTTCTGGCTCCAGAGTCCATCCTCGCCTGAGATAGCTGGCTCCAAATCTTTTACTATGCAATCTGAGAAATGTTCGACCTCGGCCTGGTACATATTGATTGGCGTAAGCTCTATCCTTTCTGTAGAGGAAGTAGCCCTCTCCTGTTTGGCTTCGTAACCTTTTTGCTCTTTCTCTAAGTAGGCAGTCATCTCCCCGGTAGCCATCTGCCCAAGCGTTCCCTCAGCCAGGATACTCCCCTTTGTTCCATAAATCTCAAGCCTATTCTTGGAGGAGGCATCGGGGATACTGAAAAAGTTATCCGCGGTTCCCTGTGCCCCATTCTCGAACCTGAGGAGCACTGTGGCACTGTCCTCTACGGGATAGTTATGAGCTAAGGTGCCAGTGAGGCAACAGACTTCTCTCACTCTGCTATCCAGGATAAATTCTAAGAGGTCTATACAATGACTTCCCATATCAATTAAGGGACCTCCTCCACCTAATTTTGGGTCCTGACGCCAGGCTCCTTCTATTGGTGGATACCAGCAGGATAACTGTGCCCTGCCAAGGACTACTTTGCCCAGGCGGCCTTCCGCTACCATCTCCCTGGCTCTATGGTGATAAGCGTGGAAGCGCATCATGAACCCAATGGCTAACTTGACCTTGTTCCTCCGGCAAGCATCTATCATATCCTGGCACTCTTCCACTGTCAAGGCCATCGATTTCTCACAGAGGATATGTTTTCCGGCCTCGGCAGCCAAAAGTGTCTGCTTAGCATGAAGATGGACGGGTGTAGCGATGTAGACTGCTTCTACTTCTTTGTCGTTGAGAAGGTCTCCCTCGTTCAGGTAATGTTTCACTTTATATTTACTGCCAACCTCCTTTGCCTTAGCTTCATCAACGTCCATGACAGCCACAAGGGCTGCATTCTTCGCCTTGGTAATTCCTTCCGGAATCGTCCTTCTATCAGCAATTCCCCCTGCTCCAATCACTCCCCACTTAACTGCCATCGTCTACCTCCTCTCCCACAACTATTCAGGGTTTTCTCAACCTCAAGGCATGAAATTGTTTCTTATCCTTCAATCCAGCAAGCACATAAGGACCATCTGGGATTATGCCGATAGTTGCATCACTGCCATATTCTCTAATACCCTCTTCTATACCTTCTTCAACACTATGTATTGGCTGAGCATGGCATTTCGTTATCTCTTCATCGCTAATGCCCGTAGCATATAACTTGATA
>JAJOKU010000081.1 GCA_021129695.1 candidate division NPL-UPA2 bacterium | reverse complement strand
TATAATTCAAACGGGCTCAATCTAACCAATTACAAGAGCATAGACTGGTTAAGAGAATGGGGGACATATCCTTGACTGAATGGCAGACGAAACGAGGTGCTTATGGCATATAGAATTGCTGTTCTTCCCGGAGATGGAACAGGGCCGGAGGTAATTAGAGAAGGGCTGAAGGTCCTCGGAGCAGTGGCCGAGGCCACTAATTTTAAGTTTGAGACAGCGGAATATGACTTTGGGGGAGACCGTTATCTACGCACAGGGGAGACCCTGCCCGATGCGGCCCTGGCTGAGTTTAAAGAGATGGATGCTATTTACTTAGGGGCCGTGGGGCATCCCAAGGTTGAGCCTGGGATATTAGAGAGGGGGATACTCCTTAAGATAAGGTTTGACTTAGATCAATATATAAACTTAAGACCGGTCAAGCTCTATCCAGGAGTGTGGACTCCCCTTAAAGATAAGGGTCCCGAGGATATAGATTTCGTGGTGGTCAGGGAGAATACGGAAGGACTTTACAGAGGAGAAGGCAGCTTCTCACGGAAAGGAACTTCGGATGAGGTGGCTGAACAGAAGATGGTTAATACCAGAAAGGGGGTAGAACGTTGTATTCGCTACGCCTTTCAGTATGCTCAGGAAAGGGGCAGAAAGCGCAAACTTACGCTCTGCGATAAAGCCAATGTCCTAACCTATGCCCACGACCTATGGAGAAGAGTCTTTGAGGAGGTGGGAGGAGAGTATTCAGATATAAAAAAAGACTGTGCCTTCGTAGATGCAGTCTGTATGTGGATGGTGAAGAATCCAGAGTGGTTCGATGTCATTGTTACCTGCAACATGTTTGGGGACATCATCACTGATTTGGGAGCTATGATTCAAGGGGGAATGGGAATCGCCGCCGGGGCAAATATAAATCCGGAAGGAACCTCTATGTTTGAACCTATTGGAGGCTCAGCTCCTAAGTATACCGGCAAGAATATGATTAATCCCTTAGCGGCCATCTCAGCCGCTCAGATGATGCTCCAGCATTTAGGGGAGAAAAGGGGAGCTCATTTAATGGAGGAAGCAATCGTAAAAGCTTGCCAGAAAGTAAAGAGCCTCTCGGCTGGAAAGATGGGCTATACTACTACTGAAGTTGGCGATATGGTAGCTAAGTTTGTGAGAGGTGCGGAGTAAAAAATGAAAAAATTCAATGTTGCCCTGGTGGGAGTAGGAGTGGTTGGAGCTGAGATAGTGAAGATTCTCAGAGAGAGGAATTTCCCGATAAGAGAGATGAAAATCTTAGCAACCAGGGCGAGGACTGAGAAGATAGGCGACCATCAGTATGAGATTGAACCCGCAAAGATAGAATCATTCCAGGATATAGATATCGCCTTCTTCGCAGGAACTGAAGGAGCTAAAGGTGCTTCCCGGCAGTTTGGCTGGCAGGCAGTAGAGAAGGGAGCAATTGTCATTGACAACGGCGATGACTATCGCTTGGACTCAAGGGTGCCCCTGGTCATTCCAGAAGTAAACCCTCATCACTTAAAGGAGCATCCAGGATTTGTCTCCAGCCCAAATTGCTCCACCATTCAGCTGGTCATGGCCTTAGCTCCTCTTCATCAGCGGGCTAAGATAAAGAGAGTCATCGTCTCCAGCTACCAGTCAGTATCGGGAACGGGAAGGGCGGCTATTGATGAGCTTCAGTCTCAGACCAGAGCCATCGTTGAAGGTAAGGAAGTTTTGCGGGAGGTATATCCCCATCAGATCGCTCTCAACCTCTTCCCTGAGATTGGAAGTCTCACGGATGAGTTCCCCGGTTACTATGGTGAGGAAGTTAAGACGGTGAAGGAGACGAGAAAAATCTTGGACGAGCCGCATTTGGCTATCTCAGCTACCTGCGTCCGGGTTCCTGTCATCTTTGCTCACTCGGAGGCAGTTAATGTCCAGTTTGAGGAGAAGCTCTCACCTCGTGAAGCAAGGGAAATCTTAAATTCCTCCCCGGGCATCAAAGTGATTGACCAGCCAGAGAAGAGCCTCTACCCCACTCCCGTTGAGGTAGCTAGAAAGGACGATGTCTATGTGGGTAGAATCAGAGAGGATTCCTCTATCCCCAATTGCCTCAACCTCTGGATAGTGGGAGATAACATCCGCAAGGGAGCTGCCCTGAACACCGTCCAGATCGCCGAGGAAATGATAAAACAGGGTCTGATTTCTTAAGAATTTTAATTTTGTCTTGACGTGGAATTTTTTCTTGACAACAGTGCTCTGTGTGTAGTAAATTTACCGGACAAGAGACAATAACAGGCTTCTTCTAAAGAAGGGAGGAATGAAGTAGTGGAGATAAAGCCATTAGCAGACAGGATTTTAGTGAAGCATCTTGAGGAAGAGGAAGT
>JAJOKU010000136.1 GCA_021129695.1 candidate division NPL-UPA2 bacterium | reverse complement strand
TAAAAGCTCAGTAAACCACGTCTGCGGACACTATATATTGTGTATTTGTATTCCTAACCAGCTCTAAACACAACATATTGTCGTTTGACACGGGGTTCACTGAATATTTACTAATTTAGTCCATAGTCCGTGGACCATAGTCCATAGTTAAAAGATTTTGTCTATCGACCATGGACTATCGACTGCTTTCCTATATCTGTGGTTACGAAGTTTTTATAGGACATCCTGCTTAAATAATTTTGCTCCGCAGAACCTACAGCACTCTTCTTTGTCTCGATAACCATCCACTAAAAAGCATACCCGGCACCTTATATTGCTATGAAGGGCAGATCTATCTAATTCCCCTGTGCTTGCTCTTCCTTCCTTCCTGGCCGAAACCACCTTCTTCCTTTTTAACCCCAGCTTCCTCAACTTCCCCTCAATGGACTTGGGAGTAACCTCAAACTTCTTAGCCAGTTCTTGATTACCCATATTTTGATAGTTCTGCCTTATAAACTCGTTTTCTTCCTCTGCCCACTTCTTAGCTACCATCTGACTCTCCTTTTCTATGACTTACTGATTATACTTGAATAGTCTCTTCCTGTCAATATTTCTTTTCAATTCCTGTCAAGAAAATTCCTCACCCGCTAAAGGGGGCTCGTCATACCGGCCTTTGGCCAGTACTGCTTCACCGTACAGCCCCTTTAGGGGCAGTACTGCTAGCCGTAGGTAGCACTGCCCCTGGCTGCCTTCGGCACTGCCTTTGGCTGTGTGCTTCACCGTATGCTTTCCTATACTGTGAAAAAGAAACCAAGATGGGGATGTCGTGGGCTAGGCACCATATTTTGTCAGTTTAAGGGCATGAGCAAGGAGCAGTGGCATAACCTCTACGGCAGGAAAGCGTCCTAATCCACCCTGCCGCAGGCAAGACTCCTCTGAGAATTTATCCACCTTATCCGGACGGCACCACTCGGAGCGGAGAAGGAAGGGGACTGAGTGCCAACTGTGAAGCTTTAAGACAGAAGGAGTGGAGTGGTCTCCGGTGATAGCTATCACCTCTGGACCAAGGTCCCTTAGAGTCGGAATATTTTCATCCACCTCCTCAATCACCTTAACCTTTCTCTTAAAATCCCCATCCTCCCCGGCACTGTCTGCTCCCTTAATGTGTAGAAAGAAGAAATCGTATTTATCAAAATTCTCCCTCAATGTCTTAAATTCTTCCTCTACTGCCTCTCCCGTAGATAAGATGTCCATCCCCATTAGCCTGGCTATTCCTCGATACATAGGATAAGCAGCAATGGCCGCTGAGCGCAGGCGATAAATTTCTGGAAATGAGGGAAGGCCTGGAGATTTCGCAAACCCTCGCAGTAAAATCATATTGGCCGGGTGATGACCAGATAAAATCCCCCTGGCCTGTCGAATGAATTCATTAACTATTTGAGCCGTCTTCTCTGCCTCCGGAGAAAGAGCTTTCACCTCAATCGGTATAGCTCCAGTCTTCTGGGGGTCAGAGTCATTTAGCTTATCAGAAAGCCCCTCGCCCCTGAATACAACTACTGCCCGGTGTTCTTTCACCGCTCTTACGAAAAACTCCACCCCTTCTAACTGCATTCCATCCAGCAGTTGGCAAAGCTCCTTGTTAGTTTCAGTGCTGATCCTCCCTGCCCTTCGGTCCCTTACTTTGCCTTCCTCGTCGACAGTAGCAAAATTTATTCTGGCCGCTACATCATCTAACTCTAAATTGAATCCTATGCCAGCGGCCGAAAGAGCACCTCGTCCGATCTGAAACTCAAGAGGATTGTAGCCAAAGAGAGCTAAGTGGGCTGGCCCGCTTCCGGGAGTAATTCCTCTAACGATTGGATCGATCATCCCGCATATTGACTCCCCGGCCAGTGTATCTAAGTTGGGAGTAGTCGCCTTCTCCAGCTCTGTGCTTCCTTCCTCCCCCGGCAATCCTCCTAAACCATCGATGACCAGGAGCACTATCTTCGATCTGGTGGAGATGGCTATATCCTTCACCAGATTTTGCAGATCAGGACTAACTCTCCTCATACCTCTTTTCTCTCTGCCTTGCCTTGAGAAGCTTTCGGCGCTTGCGCTGGCTGGGTTTCTCATAGTGCTCATGCCTCTTTATCTCCCTAAGAAGCCCTTCCTTATCCATCTTCTTCTTGAAGCGCCTTAAGGCCTTCTCCAGTGACTCGCCCTTTCCAACTTTTACTATAGACACTACATTTTTCACCCCTTTCCTTCCGGCGCATTATACCTCAGACTGAAAACTCTGTCAATTCATAAATTAACTTGCCATCCCCCAGTTTTTATCCCTCCTGCCAAAATTAGACGACAAAACTAAAAAAATCACGGTCTAAAAATTTTTAATTTTTTTATTTTGGACATCTATCCGGGCAAAACCCAGCCACAGAGAATAGTTTCCGCTGTATTTAGCACAAAGGAGCCAGTAAATAGGCGAGGGGGCGTATCGTGGCAAGAAGAGATGACAATACTCCCTGGTTTCCTTTGTCTTTGGGGTGGGCTCTAAAAGAACTATATCTAAGTCGCAGGACAAAGACCATTAACTGCAGAACTAATTATAGAAGATAACAATTTCATCAGATTTGATAAACTCAGCAAAAAG
>JAJOKU010000072.1 GCA_021129695.1 candidate division NPL-UPA2 bacterium | reverse complement strand
TCAAAGGCTAATCTTAAACCATCCTTTCAAACACGAATTCATTACATCCTATAGATTTCCAATCCCAGGCTTACCTTTATCGCCCGGTCAATCTTCTCCATTACTATATTTGGCACTCTTCCAATAAATCGTCCCAGCCTTCTCTTATCAATAGTCTGGATATGGCCCAAATCTACAGCAGAGTCCTTATCTAACCCTGTCTCCCGTCCCTTTATCAGAACACCCACCGGTAGTTTAGTAACTTCTAAATTGCTTCTAATAGCAGCAACTATGGTAGTGGCTGATAGTTCGTTAGCTGTATCATTTTGAATAATCAAAGCCGGTCGGACCTTTTGAATCTTCGCTCCTGGTCTTGCTCCAAAATCGACCAAATAGATCTCACTCCGCCTTGGCATAGCCATCCTCTTTCTCCTTTTCAATCTGATATAGAAAGCAGATCAATCTTTAGGCCAAACTTCTTGAGTTAGCGGCAAAAATTCCTCCGCAAGTGCCCTGTCTTCCTGGGCGAGTTTAGCGTAAATAGGGCGAACCTTCTCCTTGAACCGCTCCTCAATGCGTTTTCTGAGCAATATCTCTAAAGCTTGTTTAAATACGGCGCTCCTGGTAGTATGTTTTTCCTTTTCCATCTTATTGACTTCTCTCAGAAGATCCTTTGGTAAACTTATTGCTATCTTCGCCACCTTCGTGCTCATTACCACCCCTCCTCTGAATATAAAGTTTCCGCTTCTGCCTTTTCTCAGGCATTAAGCTCTATCACTTTTGTGGCATTTTCCTCTAACCCCTCCCTATTGCCAAATTATCTTTTCTTCCACATTCCCCCTTCAATTTTGGTAGTAATAGTTTCATACTGAAGTATAACTTATAAATACCAATTTGTCAAGGGGCCAGTATTCAATCTTAAACCACCCCTTGAAACACGAATTCATTACATCCTATAGACTTCGCCCTAATTCCTTTATCCATTTCAATCCACCAGATTCTCCACTACCCGCCAGACATCATCTCCTACTTATCATTTTCACGCAAACTGTCCCTTTCTACTTTAAGAGCACAGATAACAACAAACTCATCCTGCCGAGATATTTTCCTTGACCAGGCCAGGATAGCTCGGAGCCATCGCAGGTACCTGTAGTGTCTCAATAAAACCTCCCGGGTTCCCTTTATGCCCATCCGGTCAGCAATAGACGTCGCTCCGCTCCCGAAATCTGCCGAAGTAGTATGAATAATTTCGAAACCACATTTTGATAAAAGTTGCTTTATAGTAGCAGAAGTATAGTAATACAGGTGTTCTGGTAATCGTAGATATCCCCAGGATTCCTTTTGTTTCTTTGCTTTGGAACAATTGATGTTTGGCGTTTCGATGACTATCATCCCATCCTTCTTTAATAATCGATGAATTCGCTGCAAGCTTTTAATGGGAGTAGGCATATGTTCCAACACATGCCAGAGAGTGCATACATCAAAATAATCATGGTAATCTACACTAAATACATCCCCACTAAAGACATTTAACCCCATCTTTTCTCGGGCATAATCTGCCGCGTATTGACTAAGTTCAATTCCATAAGTATCCCATCCTCTTCCCCTGGCCACCTCCAGAAAGTAACCGTATGAACACCCTACATCGAGTATCCTCCCCCCCTTTTTATACTTTTGAATGATCTTTATTCGCTCTTCAAACAATCTCTTTTTAAATTCGCCTTCATGTAATTTCACGAAATCTTTCCCTTGATATGCTTGGTGATATTCTTGACGATAGATTTCCGCTAATAACCCTTCACCTGGACGAGGATTGACATAGATTAGTCCACATTGCTTGCATCTAACGATATTAAATGAATCTTTGACATATAGAAGTTGAGTTTCGTCCAAATCGCAAAGCATACATTTAACAGATTCTCTATCCTGCAATTCCATTTTCCTCATTTAATTCCTTAGTTATTCTCATTCAATAAGGCTTTTACTACCCGCCAGACATCATCTACGGTTATCATTTTCATACAAACCGGCTCTCCTTTTGGACATCTTGCTGGATATACCTTATGGAAACAGGGACTGCACTCTATGTCCTTTCCGACCACAATGGAGTTATCCCCCAAGGGCCTGGTCTTTCTCATATTCGTCGGACCAAAAAGAGCAATTAGGGGCGTATGAACAGCCGCCGCTATATGCACCGGGGCACTATCATTGCCGATGAATAAACCAGCAACTTCCGTTAAAGCCGCAGACTCTTTAATATCAAATCTTCCCACGCAATTGATGGCTTTCATCTTCATCAGGTCTATCATTTCATTAGCTAACTGCACATCACTGCTTCCTCCGATAATAAATACTCTTGCCTCATAAGATTTAACCAGCCTATCAGCAATTTGGGCAAATCCTTCTATTGGCCAACGCTTCTCTTCCCAACTGGCTCCCGGATGGATAACTACCTTAATATCTTTATCCCCTACCCTCTCTTTCTCAAAGAGATTTTTTACTTTTCTCCTCTCCCTTTCCGAAATCCACAACTCCAGATCAGTTTTATAATGGTCCAACTCCATCGCCTGCGCCAGCTCTGCAAAGATTTCCACTAAATGTTTTTTCTCTGGCTTCTCGTAAGGCACTCTAATCG
>JAJOKU010000127.1 GCA_021129695.1 candidate division NPL-UPA2 bacterium | reverse complement strand
AGAGAGAATGTGTCCCGACGATAAAAATATCCCAAAAGGGGTTAACTGTCAAACTCGCATAATTTTTACTTTTACGTTAAAGTGATGGGAAGATCTACCGCTATAGTTGGCACGGGTTCCTTCGTCCCGGAGAAGGTTCTTACCAACTTTGACCTGGAGAAGATGGTGGATACCAGCGATGAGTGGATCAAAGTGAGAACCGGTATCCGGGGACGCCATATCGTTGATGAGAAGACAGCTACCTCAGATTTAGCGGTAAAGGCGGCCGAGCGGGCCTTAGAACAAGCCAAAATCAGTCCTTCCGAGATAGATCTCATCATCGTGGCTACTGTTATGCCCGATATGTCCTTCCCCTCCACTGCCTGTTTGGTTCAGGATAGGATTGGAGCTAAAAAGATAGCTGCTTTTGATTTAAGTGCCGCCTGTTCTGGGTTTGTTTACAGCTTAGCGGTAGCTCATCAATTCATAAAAAATGGTGTCTATGAGACCGCTCTGGTGATAGGAACGGAGACCCTATCCAAGATCACTGATTGGACCGACCGTAATACCTGTGTCCTGATGGGAGATGGAGCGGGAGCAGTGGTCCTGCGGCCAACAGATGAAGGTAGAGGCATTCTCTCCTTTTGTTTGGGGGCAGATGGCAAGGCCGGGGACCTATTAAAACTTCCGGCGGGAGGGTCAAGGCTCCCAGCTACTCACGAGACCATTGATAAGGGATTGCACTATATCAAGCTGAGAGGCAGTGAGCTCTTCAAGATAGCGGTAAGGGTTCTGGCCAGGGCAGGCGAGGAAGCCCTATCCCAGTGTGGCTTGTCCTCAAAGGATGTCCGTCTATTCATTCCCCATCAGGCCAATCTTCGAATTATGCAGGCGGCCGCTGAGAAGGCTGGTATTCCTCTCTCCAGGCTTTATTCGAACATAGATAAATATGGAAATACCTCAGCGGCCAGTATCGCTATCGCCTTAGATGAAGCTTATCGGGGAGGAAAGATCAAAGAGGGCGATATAATCCTGCTCGATGCATTCGGAGGCGGCTTAACCTGGGGGGCCTGTGTTATTAGATGGTAGAAAATATGCTTTTAAAGGATAAGGTAGCCATTGTAACCGGGGCGGCTCAAGGAATAGGCAAGGCTATTGCCGTGGCTTTAGCTCGGGAAGGAGCCAATATAGTCATCGTAGATATTAATTTAGAGGGAGCGAAAGCCACTGCCAGGGAGATAGAATCCCTGGGGAGAGGGGCTCTTGTTTTTGAGGTGGATGTGTCCAGGGCTGACCAGGTAAATGAGATGGTAAAAAAAGTGCTTGACAGCTTTAAGCGGATTGATATACTAATCAACAACGCTGGAATAACCCGGGATGCCCTGATTGTCCGGATGGATGAATCTGACTGGGATAAGGTGATGGAGATAAATCTCAAGTCTGCCTTCAACTGCAGCAAGGCAGTAGCTAGACCGATGATGAAGCAGCGTAGCGGTAAGATCATCAATATTGCCTCAGTAATTGGCCTGGTGGGAAATGTGGGACAGTCGAATTATGCCGCTTCTAAGGCAGGAATTATTGGTTTGGCCAAGAGCTTAGCCAAGGAATTAGCTCCCCGGGGGATAAATGTGAATGCTATTGCCCCTGGATTTATAAAGACGGAGATGACAGAGAGGTTATCGCAAGAAGTGAGGGCAGAGATGCTCAAGCGTATTCCCTTGGCCAGGTTCGGGGATGTGGAGGATGTAGCCAGGGTAGTCCTCTTCCTCGTTTCCGATGCTGCTGGCTATATCACGGGTCAGGTGCTCAATGTAGATGGTGGAATGATAATGTAAAATGAAGACACAACTTAGCGAGCGGCAGTGAAGCTTAAGTTGTATGTCTGAATTTACCCCCACTGCTTTCTTGCCCTGTGAAATTCTTCGAATTTCCAGGACTGAGTCCCTGCCCCCCTTCTTGCTCCCATGTGAAATGCTTTGCATTTCACAAGAAAGCAGGGAGGCTAGGGGCGAAAGCAAGAAGTGGGGGTCAGTTCCCACTTATCACTTAACTTCACTAATGTTTGCTAAGTGATGTGCTCATTGAAGGAGGTGCAGAAATGTCATTAGAGGAAAAGATCAAGCAGATTATCGTTGATCAGTTAGGAGTAGAGGCTGATAAGGTTACTCCAGAAGCCTCATTCATTGATGACCTGGGAGCAGATTCGTTAGATACAGTAGAGTTGGTCATGGCTTTAGAGGAGGAATTCGATATCGAGATTCCGGATGAGGATGCAGAGAAGATTACCACGGTGGGAGGGGCAATTAGCTATATCGAAGAGCATACCCAATAAAACCACAGAGGGCATAGAGAAAAAGATAAAAATTCTCTGCGATCTCTAACCTGGATTACTTAAAGTAATCCACCCGAAGGGCCGCATAATTAAAACGCTTAGCGTTTTAATTAAAGATTGCGGGGTAGCCCGCCCTGTTCCAATTTTAAGAAAGGTATGAATAAAGCGGGCTAAAAGAGAAATACGAAAAGGCGATTTAATAACTAGCCACGCAGAGGCGGAGGGATGAAAATGTGGAAGTTATTTAAAAATAAGGTTCTTCTCCAAAAAGTGTAGTTATCCACAGAGAGTTGCTCAAGCAGCTTT
>JAJOKU010000020.1 GCA_021129695.1 candidate division NPL-UPA2 bacterium | reverse complement strand
ATGAGGAGCGAAGCGACGAATTTTCTTGCCGCTTAGAGCTTCTTAAAACAAGGCGGCAAGAAAAAATCCGCTCAGGGCTAAGACCGAAACTTCATACAGCTTAGAGCGTAAGCTTTAAAGGTGAGAAAATGAGAGAATTCTTGGAGAAAGTGAAATTTGATGAGAAAGGTCTTATTCCAGCCATCGTTCAGGAAGTGGGGACGAACGAGATTCTGATGCTGGCCTATATGAATGAAGAGTCCCTCCGGGCAACCCTAAAGACGGGAAGAACCCATTTCTGGAGCCGCTCCCGGAGTAAACTCTGGCAGAAGGGAGAGACCTCAGGCTGTGAGCAGATTGTCCATGAAATCCTCTTTGATTGCGATGAGGATAGTCTCCTTATAAAGGTTCATCAGAAAGGGGGAGCCTGCCACACTGGTTATAAGTCCTGTTTCTATAGAAAGATTAATAGTAAGGGAGGCAAGATAGAAATCGTTAGCCGTAAGGTCCTCCCGCCGACAAAGTAGTAGGAGAAAGAGATGCCTGTAAATCCACAGATCTTCAGGGAGTATGACATTCGGGGAGTGGTCGATAAAGATTTAACCCAAGAAGTAGTGGAGGCCTTAGGTAAAGCCTTTGGCACTTATATTCAGACCTTTCAGGGTCAGGATGTAGTCGTCGGTCGGGATAATCGGCTCTCCTCCAGGTGGCTCCGGGATGCTCTCATCCGCGGAATGCTCTCTACCGGGTGCAGTGTCACCGATGTGGGAGAGGTCCCTACTCCGACTTTCTATTTTTCTCTTATCCACTATAAGAAAGATGGGGGAGTGATGATTACTGGGAGCCACAACCCCCCTGAATTTAACGGCTTTAAAATCTGTCGGGGCCACGGCACCATCTACGGGGCCGAGATTCAGAAGTTAAAGAAGCTCATTGAATCCGGAAAGTTTAAGGAGGGTAGGGGACAATTAGGAGAGGAGGACCCAAGGCAAGATTACCTTGGCTGCCTTAAGGAGAAGATAAGACTGGAGAGAGCCTTAAAGGTAGTGGTTGATGCTGGAAATGGGACGACCTCCGATTTAGCCCCCCGGTTATTAGAGGAGTTAGGGGCTCAGGTAGTAAGGCTTTACTGTGAATCGGATGGAAACTTTCCTCATCATCATCCTGACCCGACCATCCCGGAATTTTTGAACGACTTAATTGGTAAGGTGACAGAGGAGAAAGCGGACCTGGGAATAGCCTACGATGGAGATGGAGATAGGATTGGAGTCATTGATGAAAAGGGAAACATCATCTGGGGAGATAAGCTAATGATCATCTTCTCCCGGGAGATTCTCAAAAAGCATCCAGGAGCCAAGATCATCTTCGAGGTAAAGTGTTCCCAGAGCCTGGTGGAGGAGATTGAGCACTCGGGAGGCACTCCCATAATGTGGAAGACGGGCCATTCCCTCATAGAGAGTAAAATACGGGAGGAGAAGGCTCTATTGGCCGGGGAGATGAGTGGGCATATCTACTTTGCCGATAACTATTTTGGCTACGATGATGCCATCTTCGCTTCCGCTCGCCTCATGGAGATTCTCTCCAGGACTGATAACAAACTATCTCAACTCCTGGAGGGAGTTACCGAATACTATTCTACCCCTGAGATAAGGGTGGATTGCCCTGACGAGAAGAAGTTCAAAGTGGTAGAGAAAATGAAGAATTACTTCAAGGAAAGATATAAGACCATTGATATCGATGGAGTGAGGGTCCTTTTTGGAGATGGCTGGGGATTGGTGAGAGCCTCCAACACCCAACCGGTTTTAGTGCTTCGGTTTGAGGCAAGAACGGAAGCGAGGCTAAAAGAGATAAAAGACCTTATCATGGGAAAGCTAAAGACGGTTATGGAGGTGAAGCTTTAAATGAAGAAAAGAAAGAAGAAAAAGTCAAAGAAAAGGGATGAGAGAAAAAAATCGCTATGGCGAATATGGGTAGTAGAGACCGCTTTGCCGGCCGCCGCCTTAGCTCTGTTCGTTATTACTTTCATCGGACAGCTCTATAAAATTCCTTCCGGTTCCATGAGACCAACTTTGCAGGAGGGAGACCGTATCCTGGTATGTAGATTCATCTATGGACTGCGCATCCCATTCAGCGGGAGGTGGCTCTTCCAGCGGAGACCACCGAGAAGAGGAGATGTTATCGTCTTCCTCCATGATAAGGATCCCTGGGAGGAAAGGAGGTTCCTCAGGCGGGTAACCGATTTCCTTTTGCGTAGGAAACCGTGGAGCAATAGAAGGAATTTTATCAAGAGGGTAGTCGGCACTCCGGGGGAGCGGATAGAGATTAAGGATGGAGATCTGTATGTCAATGGTCAAGTGATAGACGAGCCTCCGGCCATTCCCCGGGAGCGATTTTATTACAATAGATATGGACAGAATTTATTCTACACTTACGGAGAGAAGAGTGTCCCGGAGGGGAACTTCTTTGTCCTTGGTGATAATAGTTCCAGCAGCAGGGACAGCCGTCACTGGGGATTCGTCCCTATGGAAAAGGTCAAGGGGAAAGCCCTCTTTATTGTCTGGCCTCCCGGAAGAATTGGACTCATTCACTGATTGTGGGCACGTCTTTCTTGAAGTATAGTAAAGTATAGAGCATTTTCTCATTTAAGTGCTTGTCTT
>JAJOKU010000017.1 GCA_021129695.1 candidate division NPL-UPA2 bacterium | reverse complement strand
AAAATCGCCTTCGGCGATACAGCCAAAGGCAGTACTGCTAGCCGTAGGTAGCACTGCCTTACGGCACTGCTTTGCGGTGCTTCGCGGTGTTTCACCGTAACTTCAATGCGATTTTCACCGCAAAGCACAGCCGAAGCACCGTGTTTCACCGTATACTTTCTATACTGCAAGATACCCCCTCACCCTTCCCTCTCTCCCCCCAGAGGAGAGGATTAAGGTGAGGAGTGAGAAATTAGTTACTTTTAAAATCCCAATGACATTTGCTCATCAGTAACCTTTAGGTCCACTTTCCCACCCTTTATTTCCTCTGCAAAATTATGGGCTAGCCGTGATGGTTCTGGGAGACGGTAACCCCGGCCGCAGTCAAGCACCATTTTAATGGAACTTTCTAAATCGGTCTTGTGCCCAATAGAGACAAAGATGGGCTTTACCCCTTCCTTCGTCCTCACCACGGCCCCGATAGTCTCTCCCCCATCCTCAAGGAGCGAATAAGCTCCCACCTCCTCTCCGGGAGACTGGCAAGAACCAACCAGACGTGACTTGGCACAGCCAATGCTCGGCATATCCAGGATTATTCCCAGATGAGTAGCCAGACCCATTCTCCGGGGGTGAGCCAACCCCTGAGCATCAAAGATGATTAGGTCTGGTTCCACCTCTACTTTCTCGAAGGTGCTCAGTAGAGCCGGACCTTCTCGAAAAGCAAGCAGCCCGGGGATATAGGGAAAACTGACCTGTGCGGTTGCCTGTTGTTTCTCTATTATTCTCAAGTCTGGAAAGGAGAATATAATCACTCCGGCATAGGCCCGGTCTCCGGAAAAGGAGATATCAGCCCCGGCAATTCTCTTCACTTCCCTAAATTTCTTTTCCAAGATGATTTTCTTCGCGAGTTCGGTCTGTATTCGGGAAGCCTCCTGAGGAGAAACATTCCAGGGATGCAGGTTACCATATTTCATTTTCGCCGATTCTTCTCACTAATAATTCTTAAGCCTTTTAGAGTCAAGAGGGAATCTACCTCATCTATGGTTCTCGTCGCAGGAGCTACTAAATTGGCCCATCCCCCGGTGGCTATCACCTTAGCTTCCTTGGCGAGCTCCTTGGCGAGTTCTTTATTCATTCTCCTCACTATTCCGTCCACTAACTCGGCAAATCCGTAGATAAGGCCGGATTGCATACTTTCTACCGTCCTCTTCCCAATTATTCTTCCCGGCTTGATGAGTTCTATGCGAGGAAGGAGTGCCGTCTTCTCAAAGAGAGCCTCTACCGAAACCCCTATTCCCGGAGCAATGGCTCCTCCTAAATATTCTCCTTTCTCTGACAGGGCGCAGAATGTGGTGGCCGTCCCGAAATCTACAATTATAGCTGGACCTCCGTAAAGGTAGTGAACAGCTACCGCATTGACGATGCGGTCTGCTCCCAATTCCTGAGGATAATCGTACTTTATAGTTAAGCCCGTCTTAATATTAGGTCCCACCACCAGGGGCGAAAGCTGGAAGTATTGCTTACTCATCTTCTGGAATGTCTCCAACAGGGGAGGCACCACTGAGGAGATGACCACGCCTTTTATCTTTTTGGCATTAATTCGAGCCGAGAGGAGGATTCCATATTCATCAGCTGTCTTCTCTCTATCAGTAGAGAGGGATAAGTGTTCCATCAGCTTTTTCCCGTCAAAGACTCCAGTTAAAATAGTAGTGTTTCCAATATCTATTGTTAATAACATTTTACTCCTCCTCCAACAGAGTCACATCTCCACCTAAAAGTCGCTTCACAAAGCCACTATCCAGGCGAATCAGGAGGGCTCCATCCGAATCAATATCGGTTGCCCGCCCCTCTATTATCTCCCCCTGGAAGGAGGCTCGAATCTGCCTTCCCAATGTGGCTGAAAGCTGACGCCAACGATTAGCCACCTTCTCAACCTGACCTCCCTTAAGAGGAATATAATATTCTTCCAAAGTTTTTAGAATCTCTTGCAACAAGTGAAGGCGAGAAATTTCTTCCCCCATCTCCTCCCTAAGGGAAGTAGCTCCTTTTTGGAGCTCCTCAGGGAACTTCTCTCTCTCTAAATTAACATTTATCCCTATACCGACAACAACGAATTTAACCCGGTCCATCTCCGCCGCCATTTCCGTTAGTATCCCTCCCACCTTTCGGCCTCCAATGAGAAGGTCATTCGGCCACTTAATCAAGGCGGGCAGCTCCGTCTCCTTTCTTATCGCCTCAGCCACAGCGACAGCACAAGTTAATAAGACCCTTCCCATCTGAGAAGGGGAAGTAGGTGGACGCAGAATAACTGAGGTCCAGATTCCTTCCCCGGGAGGAGAAAACCAGTTTCGACCCATTCGACCTTTCCCGGCCGTCTGCTCTTCAGCCAAGACAACCGTCCCTTCTTCCGCTCCTCCCTGAGCCAGCTCCTGAGCCACCGTCTGGGTGGATTTAGTTTCCCGGAAACAATAGACCTCTCTGCCAATGACATTGGTTCCCAGCCCGGATTTAATCTCATCTGGAACAAGGAAATTCGTCACTTCGCTCCTCACCGCGAAGCAGTGCTGTTTCACCGCATTTCCTTCCCAGGGGTTCCCCCTAGGGCGTCCTCCTGTCGGCGGACTGTTACTCCTTAATGGGAGCCAGATTGCTCCCCTTAACACAGCCGAAGGCAGTGCCGTAAGGCAACCCCAATCCGCTTAGGAAAGCATTTTTATACTTTCCTAAGCTACAAGAAAATTCGTCGCTTCGCTCCTCATTTCTTTTTGAGGGGGATACCTGTACCC
>JAJOKU010000038.1 GCA_021129695.1 candidate division NPL-UPA2 bacterium | reverse complement strand
CTCTAATATTAACCTATTTGCTTAATTTTGCGTCATCTTCTGGACAATTCCCTTGATTTTTAACCTTTGATTTTGTTTTAAGGATGATTCTGGTTAAGTCTGAGAGAGAGCTGGAAAGAATAAGAGTGTGTAGTAGAATTGCGGCTCGGGTTCACCAGAAAGTCCGTGAAGCCATTCGGCCGGGAGTGACCACTGGGGAGCTGGAGAAAATGGCCGTTACCCTAATCCGGGAGAGTGGAGCTGAGCCCGCCTTTAAAGGCTACCGTGGTTTTCCGGGCTCTATCTGCACCTCAATTAACGAAGAGGTCGTCCACGGCATCCCTGGCTCTCGCAAACTGCGCAGCGGCGATGCCATCAGCTTAGATATAGGGATAAGGAGAGATGGCTACTATGGGGATGCCGCTATTACCTGGCCGGTTGGGAGAATCGAAGGCAGGGTGAAGAGACTTCTCGAGGTTGCAGAAAGAGCGCTTTATTTAGGGATAGCTCAGGCCAGGGTGGGAAACAGACTACTGGACATCTCCCATGCCATACAGACTGAAGTAGAAGCCAACGGATTCTCGGTGGTGCGTGATTTCGTTGGACATGGGATCGGGTCCAGGATGCATGAGGATCCCCAGGTGCCAAACTTTGGCCAGGCCCATCGGGGGCCCAGGCTGGGCAGTGGTATGGTGCTGGCTATTGAACCGATGGTCAATATGGGTGACCCTGAGGTGGAAGTCCTGAGCGATAAGTGGACGGTGGTGACCCGAGACAGGAAGCCTTCTGCTCATTTTGAACATACAATCCTCATAACGGAGAATGGACCAGAGATTCTAACTAAGGTTTAAAAGGTGTTCAGTGCCTAAGGAAGAAGCTATAGAGGTAGAAGGGACGGTTGTTGAGCTACTGCCCAATGCCATGTTCAGGGTGGAGCTGGACAGCGGCCACAGGGTATTAGCCCATATCTGTGGCAAGATGAGAATGCACTATATTAAGATTCTTCCCGGGGATAAGGTGAAAGTGGAGCTTTCTCCTTATGACCTAACTCGGGGAAGGATTACCTATAGGTACAGATGAAAGTTCGAGCTTCTGTGAAGAGGATATGCGAGAAGTGCAAGATAGTCAAGCGGCGAGGAGTAATCCGGGTAATCTGCCCCAATCCTCGCCATAAGCAGAGACAGGGATGAATGCTTTAGCTATTTGAAGAGAATTTGGGTTTCGGCCTAGCCCTTCGCTCATTCTCGGCACGCTCCATGCAAGTATGCAACCTGTAATAGACACAGTCTTTCTTGGGAGCGTGCCTGCGAGGGTTTTCTTGCCGCTTAGAGCTTCTCAAGGCACGGCGGCAAGAAAAAATCCGCTCAGGGCTAAGACCGAAACTCCGCATGGCTAAGATGAGGAGGTTTTTGGAATGGCTCGAATTGTTGGAGTAGATTTACCCCCTGAGAAGAGGGTAGAGATTGGCCTGACTTATATCTATGGCATTGGTCGTACTTCGGCCAATAAGATCCTCAAGCTGGCCACAGTGAGTCCCGATACCCGGGTGAAGAATCTGACCGAAGAGGAGATTAGCAAGATTGCGGCTATCGTTCAAAAGGACTACAAGGTGGAAGGGGATCTGCGCCGGGAGGTCTCATCAAACGTGAACAGGCTTATGGACATTGGCTCTTACCGCGGTTTGCGCCATCGCAAGGGGCTTCCGGTCAGGGGACAGAGGACAAGCACCAATGCCCGCACTCGGAAGGGTCCGCGCAAGACGGTGGGAGTGAAGAGGAAAGAGGCTCAAAGAAAGATGGGTCAGACTTAGAAGGAGACAAAGTGGAAGAAAGAAAGAAGAAGACGGTTAAGAGTATACCTAAAGGGATAGCTCATATCCAGGCTACCTTCAATAATACTATTGTTACCATAACTGATGGGGAGGGCAATGTAATTGCCTGGGCCAGTGCTGGCCTGGCAGGATTTAAGGGATCCAGAAAGAGCACTCCCTTTGCGGCCCAGATGGCCGCCAACTCCTGTGCCCAGAAAGCTCTTGCCCAGGGGATGAGAGAGGTAAGAGTGTATGTCAAAGGACCCGGTTCAGGCAGAGAGGCAGCCATCAGGTCTTTACAGTCAGCTGGATTGGAAATAAGCCTTATCAAGGATGTCACTCCCATTCCTCATAATGGCTGTCGACCACCTAAGAGAAGGAGAGTTTGATGGCTCGCCACATTGGTCCAGTCTGTAAACTTTGCCGGAGAGAAGGAGAGAAATTATTCCTCAAGGGCAATAAGTGCCTGGGCCCCAAGTGCATCCTGGAGAAGCGGAATTCCCCTCCTGGGCAAGGAAAGAAACAGAAATTTTCCGATTACGGACTTAGACTGCGGGAGAAACAGAAACTGCGCCGGATGTATGGTCTCCTGGACAGACAATTTCGCTCCTATTTCCGGATGGCTGAAAAGAAGAAAGGGATTACCGGGGAGATACTCTTGCAGCTACTGGAGAGACGTCTGGACAACATCGTCTTCCGGCTTGGCTTTGCCACCTCAAGAAATGAAGCCAGGCAACTGGTCAGACACAGCCATTTCCAGGTAAATGGGAGGAGGGTGAATATCCCTTCCTATCTAATTAAGGCTGGTGATACCATCCGGGTCAAGGAGAAGAGCAAGAAAGTGGTTAGAATCAAGGAGATCATGGAGCTCACCAAGGAAAGGGAAGTGCCCGGTTGGCTGGAGCTGGATAGAAAAAGTTTGGCTGGGACGGTAGCTAAGATTCCTTCCCGAGAGGAAATAGCCGTTCCCATTCAGGAAAAACTAATTGTAGAACTTTTATCAAGATAAAAAATTTGGGAATTGTCCAGAAGATGACGCAAAATTAAGCAAATAGGTTAATATTAGAG
>JAJOKU010000034.1 GCA_021129695.1 candidate division NPL-UPA2 bacterium | reverse complement strand
CGGTAGGCTAAAGGGTTGAAATAAATACAGAGGGAGTTATTAAATCAGCTAAATATAACTAAAAACTCAAAAGTAAAAAGGCAAAAGTTCAAGGCAAAAGGAAAAAGTTTTGAATTTTAGGTTGCCCTCTGGAATTTCGAAGAAATTCCGAGGACTCAGTTCCGGAAATCCGTAGGATTTCACGGGGCAGTTTTGCCTTTTGCGTTTTGACTTTTACCTTTTAATGTGGAGGTGAATTATGGCCAAAAAGAGAGTAGTGCTTACCTTCCCCCAAAAGCTGGTTGACCAGCCGATTACTTACCATCTGATTAAGGACTACGACTTGATGGTGAATATCCTGAGAGCCAGGGTAACTCCCAGAGAGGAAGGTAGGCTGGTAGTAGAGTTAAGTGGGGATGAGGAACCTTTGGATAGAGGGATGAAATATTTAGCTGAACTGGGCGTTCAGGCTCAGCCCTTAGCTCAGGATGTAAAGTGGCACCAGGACAGATGCACCCACTGCACTGCCTGTATCTCTATCTGTCCCTCTCAGGCATTTATCCTGGATAGACAACGGATGACTATCTCCTTTGATAAGGATAAGTGCATTGCCTGTGAGCTATGTCTTCCCGTCTGTCCCTACCAGGCCATAGAGATTCTTTTCTAGAGGAGTTATGATGGAGAAGTATATAATCGTCTTTTTCTCCACGCAGGAAACTTTGTATGCTGAGAGCATCTTAAAAAAGAATAGGCTGAAATACGAGTTAGTCCCGCCACCGGAGAAAGCGAAGACGGAATGTGGCCTGGCCATTAAATTCAGCTCGCAGTTAAAAGATGAGGCCATCAGGGCATTTACTGAGGAGGGATTAACTGTTAGGCAACTGTATCGTCAAGAAGGTGATAGATTGATAAAGGAATCTCTGGAGAGGAAGGAGGATTTAGCCGTGAGGAAGGTTTACCTGGACCACAATGCCACTACGCCAACTGACCCAGAAGTTCTGGAGGCGATGTTGCCCGGCTACAAAGATAAATTTGGCAATGCCTCCAGCATCCATTCCTTTGGCCGGGAGGCAAGAGCGGCTATTGATGAAGCCAGGGAAAAAGTAGCCAAACTCATTGGAGCTAAGGATGGGGAGATAGTCTTTACCAGCGGAGGAACAGAATCAGATAATTTTGCTATCAAGGGAGTAGCCTATGCCAACACTGATAAGGGTAACCATATCATCACCTCATCCATAGAGCACCAGGCAGTCCTCAATGTGTGTAAGTATTTAGAGAAGAGTGGATTCAAAGTTACCTATCTTCCAGTAGATAAATATGGGTTAATAGACCCGGAAGAAGTAGCCAGGGCCATTATCAGCCAGACCATCCTCATCACCATAATGCAGGCCAATAATGAGGTAGGCACTATTGAGCCGATTGAGGAGATTGGAAAGATAGCCAGGGAGAAGGAAGTCTGCTTTCACACTGATGCTGTCCAGGCAGTAGGAAAAATTCCGGTGAATGTGAATGAACTGAATGTAGACCTCCTTTCTCTATCGGGTCATAAGTTTTACGGTCCAAAAGGGATTGGCGCCCTCTATATCCGGAAGGGAACTAAGATAGATTCCTTAATTCAAGGCGGACACCATGAGAGACACCACCGAGCCGGGACGGAGAATGTTCCCGGGATAGTGGGACTGGGGAAAGCGGCTGAAATATCCTCCCGAGATTTAGAGAAGGAAGCCCAACACTTGATAAATCTGCGAGATAGACTCAGTAGTGGTATCACTGAAAGAATAGGACATGCAAGATTAAATGGTCATCCGACTAAGAGACTTCCCAATACTCTGAACATGTCCTTTGAATTTGTTGAAGGAGAATCAATGATAATCAGCCTTGATTTAAAGGGGGTAGCGGTCTCCACCGGCTCGGCCTGCACCTCAGGAACCCTGGAGCCTTCTCATGTGCTTTCCGCTATGGATGTACCCCCAGCTATTGCTCAAGGGTCGCTAAGATTCTCCTTAGGAAAGGGAAACACAGAAGAAGATATTGAGTATGTCTTAAAGGTTTTACAGGAGATAGTATCCAGGCTTCGGTCAATGTCACCTCTTTATAAGCCAAATAAATAGAGACGGGTGGCGATGCTAAGTTGCCTGCTCATTGAGGGAGAAGAAAAGATGGATGCTCCTTATAGCCAGAAGGTGATGGAACATTTTCAGAATCCCAGAAATGTGGGTGAGATAGAGAATCCGGACGGAATTGGCCATGTGGGCAACCCAGTATGTGGGGATATAATGGAGCTTTATATTAAAGTAGAAAATAATATTATCGTTGATGCTAAATTTAAAACTTTCGGATGTGGTGCCGCTATTGCCACAAGTTCAATGGTTACTGAACTGGTAAAAGGTAAGACTGTAGATGAGGCGCTTAAAATATCCAATCGAGCTGTAGCTGAGGCATTGGGCGGCCTCCCGAGAATCAAGATGCACTGTTCCATCTTAGCCGAGCAGGCTTTAAGATCAGCCATAGACGACTACCTGAAAAAATCCAAGAAAGTATGAGCGAGGCACCTTAGTCTTGCAGTATAGGAAAGTATACAGCGAAGCACAGCCAAAGGCAGTGCCGTAAGGCAGTACTGCTCCGCAAGTAAAAGTTTCCTAACTACTGCCTAACGGCACTGTCTGAGAATCGGCACTGCCTGAGAATCGGCACTGCTTTGCGGTGAAAATCGCATTGAAGTTACGGTGAAGCACACAGCCAGGGGCAGTGCCGAAGGCAGCCAGGGGCAGTGCTACCTACGGCTAGCAGTACTGGCCAAAGGCCGGTATGACGAGCCCGCTTTAGCGGGTGAGGAATTTTTTTATAATACCTAAGGCGATTTAATAACTAGCCACGCAGAGGCGGAGGGATGAAAATGTGGAAGTT
>JAJOKU010000043.1 GCA_021129695.1 candidate division NPL-UPA2 bacterium | reverse complement strand
ACTTCCACATTTTCATCCCTCCGCCTCTGCGTGGCTAGTTATTAAATCGCCTTAAATTAAATACAAAAAATCAAAAAAGCACATCAAAAACATGAAAATTTTTTCTGTACCTTTGATATTTGATTTTTAATCTTTGATATTAACCCTGTTTTATGTTGCGAGGATGATTAGAAGAGTAATCCTTGAGGAGGGGGGAGGAAGATGGCCGCCGCCATTACGGTTGTCCAGAGGCCTTTCTTATCTCCAATGGCTGATTGGGTGATGTTGCTGGTTCGCACAATCTGATTGTGCATCTTAAAAATCTCCTTCCGTTCGTCCCAGGCATCATCAATGTTAAATTCTATCCCCAAAGTGGAGGCTAACATAGTAGCCGCTAAATCTTCAGCGTAATCGCCGGCCTGCGACTGCGTCTGACCGAAGGAATGATGCTCGCTGAGGTAGCCGTATCTTTCCTTGCCGGTGGGAACAGCAATGCCAATGGAGGCGGCCAGTAAGCGGTTTGGTTCATTGGTGCTATTCTCGCTGAAGACACCAAAGAGAATCTGCCCCGGCGACAGAAGCTCTAAGGCCCTCTTCTTTGGTATTATCTTACACCCAGGGGGGAGAATGCTGGAGACCCGAACTAAATTATACCTGGCAATATCAGCTCGGCGAAGGGCCATCTCGAAGGACTGTAGTTTTTCCTTGTGTTTTCCCACTCCCCTGGTAAGGAAAATGCGCTCGGGGACCATCTTACAGCTGGGTTCCTGCCTTCTTAAGCCGTTTCCTCATTCTTTTCTCTTTCTTACTCAACTTCGGCTTCTTCTTTGCTTCATGAGCAACTCTGCCCAACTTCCTGGCCATACTTACCCCTCCTAATACATATCTCCGCCGTAGCCACCGGGTTCACCGGGAGGCATAGGTGGTGTCTTCTCCTTCTCAGGCTTCTCGGTGACCAAGACCTCAGTGGTGATCATCAGAGCGGCAATTGAGGCGGCATTCTGGATAGCGGATCTGGTCACCTTGGTGGGATCGATTATCCCGCCGGCGATCATATCAGTATATTCCTCCTTCTCAGCATCGAATCCGACGTTGGTCTTCTCCCCTTTCAACCGATTGACAACTACCGAGCCTTCATAGCCAGCATTGGCCGCGATCTGGCGGGCTGGCTCCTCCATCGCCCTCTTAACGATGTCCGCTCCTACTTTCTCATCGCCTTCCAACTTCAGTTTCTCTATCTCCGGTATGGCTCTGAGGAGGGCTACTCCCCCTCCGGGGACGATTCCTTCCTCAACGGCGGCCCGGGTAGCGTGAAGAGCATCCTCCACTGTAGCCTTCCTGGACTTCATCTCCGTCTCAGTAGCCGCTCCTACATTGATGACCGCCACTCCACCGGCTAATTTGGCCAACCTCTCCTGTAGTTTCTCCTTATCGTAGTCAGAGGTCGTCTCCTCAATCTGGCGCTTGAGCTGGGAGATTCTTCCCTCCATATCGGCCTTGGACCCGGCTCCTTCCACGATAGTGGTATTCTCCCGGTCTATAGTTACTTTCTTTGCCCTACCAAGGTCATCAATGTTAACGCTCTCCAGCTTGATTCCTAACTCCTCAGCGATGACTTTCCCTCCGGTGAGGATAGCGATATCCTCAAGCATGGCCTTGCGTCGATCGCCGTAGCCAGGAGCCTTCACCGCCGCCGACTTGACCGCTCCTCTCAGCTTATTAACCACTAGGGTAGCTAAGGCTTCCCCTTCTACCTCCTCAGCGATGATCAATATCGGTTTGCCCACCCGGGCTATCTTCTCCAGGAGAGGAATAAGGTCCTTCACCGCCGAAATCTTCTTCTCATGGATGAGAATGTAAGGGTCTTCCAATTCCACTTCCATGGTCTCAGCGTTGGTGACGAAGTAGGGTGATAGATAGCCACGGTCAAACTGCATTCCCTCTACCAGGTCTAAGTTAGTCTCCATGGTCTTACCTTCTTCTACCGTAATCACCCCATCCTTCCCCACTTTCTCCATAGCATCGGCAATTAAGTTGCCAATGGTGGAATCGCCGTGGGCAGAGATGGTACCCACCTGAGCCATCTCTTTCTTCTCCCGGGTAGGTTTAGAAATTTTCTTCAAATGCTCTACCACCACCTCCACTGCTTTCTCAATTCCTCGCTTAATAGCCATGGGGTTGGCCCCAGCAGTGACGTTCTTCATTCCTTCATGGTAAATAGACTGACCTAAAATGGTGGCCGTAGTCGTTCCATCCCCGGCCACATCACTGGTCTTGGAGGCTACCTCTTTCACCATCTGGGCGCCCATGTTCTGGTAAGGCTCTTCCAGGTCCACTTCCTTAGCGATGGTCACTCCGTCGTTAGTGACCGTGGGGGAGCCAAACTTCTTGTCCAGAACCACACTGCGACCCCGGGGACCTAAGGTCACCCGGACGGCATTTGCCAGTATATCTACTCCTTCTTCCAGGGCGTGCCGGGCCTCCTCGTTGAATTTAAGCTGTTTAGCTGCCATTACTTTTCACCTCCCTTATTTAATAATGGCCAAGATATCCTCTTCTCTCATTATGAGATGCTCCTCTTCCTTTTCCTCTACCTTCACCTCCGTTCCTGAGTACTTGCCGAATAGGACCTTATCACCCTTCTTCACCTCGATGGGAATGGTTTTTCCATTTTCTAAGACCCGCCCGCTTCCTACGGCAACTACTTCCCCCTCCTGCGGCTTCTCCTTGGCCGTATCGGGAAGGACGATTCCTCCCTTGGTCTTCTCCTCCTTCTCCAGAGGCCTAACTAAGACCCTATCTCCCAATGGTTGAATAGCCATTCTGCTCTCACCTCCTTGATCTTACCTGCGGGCAATTTTATCAAATATAGGCATACCTTGTCAAGAGCGATTGTATTTTTTTCTTGAAGTATAGTAAAGTATAGAGCATTTTCTCATTTAAGTGCTTGTCTT
>JAJOKU010000010.1 GCA_021129695.1 candidate division NPL-UPA2 bacterium | reverse complement strand
TTCCAGGGTCTCTACCAGACGAAGAGCTTGTTCAGCGGTCTTACCTTCCACCCTCACAGTGTTCCGGGGAAGCTCAGTAATCTCAGCTAAATTATATTCTATATTTGCTTTAGCTATCGCTTCCTTCACTTTAGGAAAATTATCGACGGTGGAGGTAATAGCAAAGGCATCTCCATCTTTCTTCAGGTCCTCCGCTCCCGCCTCCAGGCTGATTTCCAGGAGTTTATCCTCACTACTTTTATTTTCACTAACCGTAATTAGACCTTTCTTATGAAACAACCAGGCTACACACCCAGATTCACCTAAGTGGCCTCCTCCTTTGGAGAACAGATGCTTTATCTCGGAGGCAGTCCGGTTCCTGTTATCGGTCATAATCTCTAACATCACGGCCACTCCCCCTGGCCCGTAACCCTCCATAATCATCTCCTCATAATGGGTGCCGGGAAGCTCCCCCGTTCCCTTCTTGATGGCTCTTTCCATCTTTTCGGCCGGCATATTGGCATCCTTGGCTGCCTGGATGGCCGTCCTCAAGCGAGGGTTAGTCTCAAGGCTGCCTCCTCCCTGCTTAGCCGCTACCGTTATCTCCCTAACCAATTTACTGAAGAGTTTCCCTCGTCTGGAATCAACTAAGGCCTTTTTATGCTTAATCCCGGCCCACTTAGAATGCCCGGACATAATGGCACCTCCCCATTAGCGCTCCTTCTCCCTCTCTCTCTCAGCTTCAGCAATTATCCTCTCGCTCACTTTCTGGGGCACCTCTTCATAGTGAGAAAACTTCATGGTATGTGCTCCCGTTCCCTTTGTTTTGGAACGAAGCTCAGTTGAATACCTATCCATTTCTGCCAGGGGCACCTGCGCCTTTATGAACTGTCTTCCGCCCCTAACTTCTATTCCCATAATCCTTCCCCTCCTACTATTCAAATCTCCAGTAATATCACCCAAGTATTCATCCGGGACAATTACTTCCACTTCTATTATTGGCTCAAGGAGAACCGGTTTGGCTTCCGAGACTGCCTTTTTAAAAGCTAAGGATCCGGCAATGTGGAAGGCCAAATCAGAGGAATCTACCTCATGGAATGTTCCATCATAGAGAGTAACTCTGACATCGGTAACAGGATACCCGGCCAGGATTCCCTTCTGCATAGCCTCCTTTACTCCCTTCTCCACAGCCGGGATATATTTGGCCGGGATAGCTCCGCCCACAATTTTATTGACGAACTCAAAGTCCTCTCCTCGAGGAAGTGGCTCCACTTCAAGCCAGGCATCGCCATACTGGCCGCGGCCTCCAGACTGGCGTTTATATTTCCCTTGGGCCTTGGTTGAACTGCGGATCGTCTCCCGGTAAGCTACCTTGGACTTCTTCACATCTACCTCAACTCCAAACTTATCCCTCAGCTCATCTATGATGATCTCCAGATGTAGCTCACCCATCCCGGAGATTATAGTCTGGCCCAGTTCATGGTCCATGCGCATCTCGAAGGTGGGATCCTCTCCTTGAATCTTAGCCAGAGCAGCGGACAATTTCTCCTGATCCTTCTTCGTCCTTGGCTCAACAGCCAGGGAGAGCATTGGCTTGGGAAAGCTTATTGCGGGGAGGATAATGGGATTCTTTTCGTCACACAGAGTATCTCCGATAGCTGTCTCCTTGAGTTTGGCTACCGCGGCTAAGTCTCCCGGTTGGATCTCGGATACTTCCTCCCTCTCCTTTCCCAGCATAAGAATTATCTGTCCAATCCTCTCGCCGCTGCCCTTGTTAGCATTATAGGTAGTGGAGCCAGAAGAAAGGCTTCCAGAATAGACTCGGAAAAGGCTGAGCACTCCCAGGTGGGGTTCGAAAATGGTCTTAAAGACAAGGGCAGCGAAAGGTGCATCCCGGTTAGGTTCTCTTCTCTCCTCTTCCTCTCCACCCGGTTTTTTGCCGCAGATAGCCGGGCGCTCCAGAGGCGAAGGTAGATAATCAACTATTGCTCCCAAGAGTCCTTCGGCGCCCATACACCGGTAGGCAGAACCGCAAAGAACAGGGAAAATCTTTCCAGCTAAAGCTCCACTTCGAAGACCCCGCCTAATCTCCTCCTCCGACAGGCCACCCTCCTCAAGATATTTCTCAAGGAGGATATCATCAGTCTCAGCCGCTGCCTCTACCAGTTTCTCCCCATATTCCTTAGCTTTACTCTCTAATTCTCCCGGGATCTCTTTCTCCTCTGCTTTGCCATCACTTCCATAAAGGTAAGCCTTCATTTTCGCCAGATCCACTATTCCCTGAAAACCATCCCCCTCCCCTATTGGCAACTGAACGGGAACTGCATTCCTTCCCCACTCCTTACTCATCGCCTCCAGGGTCGAATAGAAATTAGCATTCTCTTCATCCATTCTGTTGACGAAGATGACCCGGGGTAAACCCTCCTCACTGGCATGATGCCAGACCCTTTCTGTTCCCACTTCAACTCCACCCACAGCTGAGACGAGCACTATAGCGGCATCAACTACCCTTAAGCTCGCCTCCATTTCACCAATGAAGTCAGCATAGCCAGGAGTGTCAATAATGTTGATCTTGTGCTCCCGCCACTCAGTATGGACCAGGCTGGAATCTATGCTTATTTTCCTTCTCACCTCATCTGGGCTGTAGTCGCTTACTGTAGTTCCCTCATCCACTCGGCCCAACCTCTTGGTAGCCCCTGAGGTAAAAAGAAGAGCCTCCGTAAGCGAAGTCTTCCCCACCCCACCATGGGCGATAATGGCCACATCCCGTAGCTGTTCGCACTTATATGTCTTCATCTAAATTGTCCAGATAGCAAGAAAATTCGTCGCTTCGCTCCTCATGACTTTGATTAACGCAAGACTGTGAGTAAAAGCACACACTTTTGAGAACAGCCAAGTCAAAGAAAGACAAGCACTTAAATGAGAAAATGCTCTATACTTTACTATACTTCAAGAAAATTCGCTTCGCTCATTTCCTTCCCAGGGGTTCCCCCTAGGGCGTTCGC
>JAJOKU010000031.1 GCA_021129695.1 candidate division NPL-UPA2 bacterium | reverse complement strand
ATACTTCCTGGCCAGGTAGCCAACTGCGACGAAGATAGCTGCCCCACCCAGAATTAAGGTTAAGTTCAATTCTTCGATGATCTTCCACCTCCTTCTAAGAATATCTCATTCTCCTATTATACAGCCAGCTATTTACCCCTGTCAAGTTAAATGGCTAAGATCTGGGTTAATTTATAGAGGCTGCGGTCTATCTTCTTCTTACATTTCCAGGCATGCTCTAAGGGGTAGGTCTTTATCCTGTTACTCACTACCCCAACCATTAGATTGTGCTTTCCTTTTATCAGCATCTCCACGGCCGCTGCCCCAAGGCGGCTGGCTAAGATTCGATCCCGGGCAGTGGGGGAGCCTCCCCTCTGAAGATGCCCTAAGACGGTGACCCGAACATGGTAGCCTGTTCTCTGCTCAATCTCTTTACTGATCTTAAAGGCGCCACCGGCTTCATCCCCTTCAGCCACAATGATGATGCTTGAGGATTTCCCCCTTTTTCTTCCCTGCTCTAATTTCCGGCAAATATCCTCTAAGTCAGTTGCTGTCTCCGGAAGGAGGATATCCTCCGCCCCTCCGGCCAATCCTGCATATAAGGCGATAAATCCACACTCTCTTCCCATGACCTCAATGATGAATAGACGATCGTGTGAGGTAGCTGTATCCCTTATCCGGTCTATGGCCTCCAGAGCAGTATTGACCGCAGTATCGAATCCAATGGAATAGTCAGTGCCGGAGATGTCGTTATCTATGCTGGCCGGGACACCCACAGTTGGCACTTTCCAGGTTTTAGCCAGTTTCCTTGCTCCTCGCAGGGAACCATCCCCTCCGATGACAACCATTCCACCTAAGCCAGCCTTTTTAATTACCCGATGAGCTCTTGCCTGTCCCTTCCTCGTCTTGAACTCCAAAGAGCGAGCTGACTTCAGTATAGTGCCTCCCAAATTAATGATGTTACTTACCGAGCTTACATCCATATCAAAGACCTCACCATCGATCAGCCCGGCAAATCCACTCTTTATCCCGGCCACCTTCCATCTATGGTAAATGGCCGTCCTCACCACTGCCCGAATACAGGCGTTCATCCCTGGGCAGTCTCCACCACTGGTCAAAACTCCAATCTTCTTCATGCTTCTCCCTCCCTCATCTCAACCATATAATATCAGACCTCTTCTCAACTTTCAACAAACTTTGTGCTTATTAGCTAGATCGAAATTTGTTGACAAACCCGGGATGGCTATCTATAATACATTTGGATAAGAATTCAGGAAAATTTTTAGGAGGGATTTAAGATGCGCAAGCAATTAGTAGGTGTTCTGCTCTTGGCATTGTTTGGGCTTTCCCTGATTGTAGGGCTATTTCTCATCTTCCAACCCCGGGAGGAGCTTCCTCGCCCTGAATTTGCTGCCTTAGCCGGTTTGGGCAAGGAGGCCATTGGGATAGTCAGAATCCACGGAGTAATCTCTACCCAGCGCCCGGCTGGCCTTTTCGGGCTTCGGGAAAGAGGGGCTGATTACTATGTGCAGAGAATCAGACGGCTATCTGAGAACCCCCGGGTGAAAGCCATTGTCCTGCGGGTCAACAGCCCGGGCGGTTCTGTGGGAGCCTGCCAAGAGATATATGATGAGATTCTCAGGGCAAGAGAGAATGGGAAGAAGGTCATCGTCTCCATGGGAGATCTGGCCGCTTCTGGTGGTTACTATATCTCGGCCGGGGCAGATTATATTCTGGCCAATCCGGGAACCATCACTGGAGGCATCGGAGTAGCGATTGGAAACATTAACTTCCATGAGCTGATGGATAGATGGGGAGTTAAGATGGACATCATTAAGAGCGGCAAATACAAGGATACGCTCTCCAGCTGGCGGGAAATGACTGAAGAGGAGCGAGAGCACCTTCAGAAATTGGTGGACAGAGTCCATTTACAGTTTATCAATGCTGTAGCCGAGGGCAGGGAGATGGATTTGGCTGAGGTTAAGGCAATAGCCGACGGAAGGGTATTCACCGGGGAAGAGGCCCTGGAACTGGGCTTGGTTGATAGATTAGGAGGTTTCCAGTCTGCCATTGAGGTAGCCGCGGAGAAGGCTGGGATTAAGGGCAAGCCAGCTTTGATTGATGAGGAAAGATGGCCCTGGGAGAGATTCTTGTCACCTGGCTCGAGCGGCAAAGAAGATGCTATCTCAAAACTGTTAGGCCAGTCGGAGGATTCTTATCTGCCCGTTCAATACATCTACCATCCACCTTCTCTGTAAAAGGAGGATAAGCTTCTGTGGAACTAATCTACCAGCTTTTTACCAGTCCCGTCCTGGCTATGAAGCGAGCTTCCCGGGAAAGGCCGCTGGGGACAGCTTTCCTTGTGGTCATCTTGGCTGTTTTGAGCAGCCGGATTGGCTGGCTCTTAATCCTGCCTCGAGGGAGTGGACAGGCTAAGGTCTCGCTCAGCCTGGGCTTAATCATGGAACTGATGGTAACCTTCGGTGGCCTCTTCCTCTTGGTGGCCATATTCCATTTAATAGCTAACCTCTGGGGCGGCTCAGGGAGGGCTGCTCCGCTGTACAGCGTCTCCTGTTTTGCCCTTATTCCTATCTGGCTAATGACTCCCCTGGCTATAATACTCAAGCCCTTGGGAGTAGGGAGGTTTCTTCTACTACCTCTGTTTGGTGTGATAATCCTGGTGTGGATAGCGGCCTTATTTATCTTGGGGATTCGGGAAGTGCATCATCTTCCCTGGGGAAAAGCGGCAGCTACTTTTATCGTTCCTTTAATAGGGATAAGCTTCGCTTTTGTTATTTTCCTTACCCTCTCCCTATCCATCCTTTTCTTGACCGCTGCTGACCTCTTCCAGATGCTTCCTCTCTACTTTTAGGATTATATCCACAAAGAAAAGGGTAATTCCACCTTTTTTGCACAACTTATCCACATTTTCCTTGAAGACTTAGCGGTCGCCATAAGTATCGCCTATACAAGCACTTAAAAAGGAAATTCCTTTGGTATGAACTTAGCACCCTTCGGGTGGACTTTTTTAACCCCTTTACAATCAACAAC
>JAJOKU010000014.1 GCA_021129695.1 candidate division NPL-UPA2 bacterium | reverse complement strand
AACTTCCACATTTTCATCCCTCCGCCTCTGCGTGGCTAGTTATTAAATCGCCTTCCTCTTTTTTTACAGTATAGAAAAGTATACGGTGAAACACAGCCGAAGCACCGCAAAGCAGTGCCGTAAGGCAGTGCTACCTACGGCTAGCAGTACTGCTCCCCTAAAGGGGCTGTATGACGAACCCCCTTTAGGGGGTGAGGAATTTTCTTGGTTACTTGAGTTCGTTGAGTTGCTTGAGAACTCAATGAACTCTATCAACTCTCTTTAGGTGATAATAATTCTCCTTTCCCCTGGCTCCAGCAGTCTCTTCCTCCGGGGCCTTAACATTCTAACCTGGTCGGGTGTTAAAATCAAGGATTTCTCTTTCTCCTTTATCTTGGCCTGACTTACTAAGAAATCCACTGCCTTGCGATTCCTTATTCTGTAAGCTAAGGCCCTTCGTCTATCCTCAGTTAGAGGAGCTTCCCTTCCCTTAGTCATGGACCTGGGCTCTACTCTTGCTTCCTCCTCTATCTCTTCCGGGCTAGCCTCGATTCTCTCCTGTCTGGCAATCCCCTCCAGGATGAAGGCTTCTTTAATCATTTTTAGAGCCAGTGGCCGCAGTTTCTCCCTCAGTTGACTCGCCTCTGCCTCGTTCCCGCCGGGCTCTAATTTTGAGGCCGCCATCAGGTATTCTATCTGTCCCTCAACCAGGCTGGGAGGAACTTCCACTTCCATCCTTTCCGCTAAGGTATTGACTATCTTCTCCCTGAGTCTACGCTCCTCTTCCTTCCTGGCCCTTTGCTCTAATCTCTTCCTGATATCCTCCCGTAGTTCAGCTAAACTACTAAAATTCCCCAGGTCCCTGGCAAATTCATCGTCTACGATAACCAATCTGCGTTCCTTTATCCCCTTTAATTTTATCTGGTAGAGGACCTTTTCCTCTGATGGCGCTCCTTCGCTTGCCTCCGGCTGCCTACGGCACTGCCTATGGCTGCCTACGGCACTGCCTTCAGCTGTGTGTGCAGCACTCTTTCGTGTAACTTCCATCTCTCTTTCTTCACCAACCTGACAGCCAATAAGCCCTTTTTCAACCTCCTCAGGAAAAACATTGGAACCTAATTGGAATAGATAACCTTCCGCATTTTGAAAGGAAGTCTCATTGAGAAAGCTCTTAAAATCAACTATTACCCAGTCATTCTCCCTCACCGGACGACCCTCCACTGGAAGGAAACTAGCATTCTCTTCCCGCTCCATCTCTAAGACCCTGTCTACATCCTCATCACTGATTTCGATTTTCTCTTTCTCGACACTGAGCCCCTTATAGCCTTCTACCCTCACCTCTGGCCGAGCTTCTACCTTGACTTTAAAGGAAAATGGCTTGCCCTCCTCAGGAAGAGTATCTCCCACATCTATATCTGGGTCAGCTATGGGGGTGATATTTAACTGCTTTACTGCTTCTGGATAACTCCAGTTCACAATCTTCTTCAGAGCCTCAGTTGGGGCGAGCTTGCTAAAATGCATCCTTAAGATAGGTGGTGGTACCCTTCCTGGTCTAAATCCATCCACCCTGGTCTTCTCGCCCAACTCCTTATAGGCGGCCTCAAATTGTCGATCAACTTCCTTGGGTGGAACCTCAATCTTGAGGAGCTGTTTGCCCTCGGATAGCTTTTCAACCTCTACTTTCATAATCTTTTCCTGGAGCGAGGGACGGGGTTTGAACCCGCGACGACTAGCTTGGCAAGCTAGCATTCTACCAACTGAATTACCCTCGCATGGGCGGAAGAGGACTTGAACCTCCACGGATATTCTCCACGAGATCCTAAATCTCGCGCGTCTGCCAGTTCCGCCATCCGCCCTCTACCCCCACCAGGTCTCGAACCTGGGACACCCTGATTAAGAGTCAGGTGCTCTTCCAACTGAGCTATGGGGGCAAGTTTATCATATTTTAGTATCTAAAAGGGTATTTGTCAACAAATTATTCATTGGGAAAACAACAATTTGGGATATCAGCTGGGATTGCGAGTGGGACTCAAACCTTAATGGGTGGGGGTAGGTCTCGGCTTGGGGGCAATACTCCTACTTGCGACCTTTCGGACGGTCCACGAGTATCTGGAACTCCTCATTCTTGAAGAGACGCTCTATGATTTCAGGATTTGAGAAACAGCACAAAGATTTGAACTTAGCGCACCTTCGGTGCGGACTTTTAAGTGCTTTAGTTTCAATGACTTAAAAAGGAAATTCCTATAGTATAAATTTAAATCTTTAAAATCTGCGTCCAAAGTCTGTGCTCTCCATGGTTAGTTTTTCCTAATAAAACCTCTTGCCTCTTTTAGAGTGTAGGAGATCTCCCGCTCCAGGTCAGGAGCCGAGATGACTTGGGCCCCCAGGCCAAAAACCATCATCTTCTCCTGGTAATCGGAAGTTGCCACCTGGATTTTCTCCCTCTCCTGACTGGCATATACCAACCTCTCAATGACTGAATCCGCTGTCTGTTTTCTTGAAGAGAAGATAACTTCCAGACCCATCACTATCTGGGGAGAGGGCTTATCCGGCTCGTCCCCATCGAAGATGACCTTCACTCTAATTCCAGTATAATCCTGATAGAGACTTAGCATCTTGATTAATTGTTCTCTGGCTGTCTCCAAACTCCTGGCGGCCATCTTCTTAAGGGACGGCCAGCTATGGATGACATTGTAGCCGTCAACGAAAAGAAAGTTACTGTCCTCGTTCCTCATTTCTTCTTCCATAGCGAAATTACCTGCTCACTCCTCCCTCCTGCTTTAGGGAGAGGACCAAGGTGGAGGAAAAGGAAATTTCTACAGCATTGAGTTGTTTTCATTCTAATCTGTTGATCTCCTTCTTTGCCATTCCATAAGTTAAACTACTTTTCTGTGGGATAGCTCTGCCATAAGTAGCACATCCCACCAGACCACCTGATGCTATCAACGCTGTTAATAACTTTACCTTCCTCATTTTCTCCCTGGTTGCTAACATTATATACACGAGTTACGCATTATTTTTAGATGTCAGAAATGTAACCCTTTCAATTACA
>JAJOKU010000156.1 GCA_021129695.1 candidate division NPL-UPA2 bacterium | reverse complement strand
GGAGCCTCCTAAATGACAAGAGATTATAACAACTGGAGTCAAGTGCATACCCCTATTCTTTAATTTCTCATGGGCATTGGCAATCTGTTTATAAATTTTTCTCTTAAGCATTTCTCTCTCAAGTTGGGCAATCTTCACCTGAGCCTTTGCTCTCTCAATCCGCGCCTTCCTTAAGCCACCATCAAACAAAGGGAGGTCCAGGGTAAGGCCTATAAAGAAATCACCATTTTCCGCCCCGGATTGAGGAGGAAAGCCATAGTGGGTTTCCAAAAATATATCGGGACCTGCCTCAGCGCGCGCGCTTTTCAAATTCGCCTCCGCCGCCCTTAACTTAGACCCGGCTATCTTATAATCTAACCTATTAAGAAATGCCCTCTTGAAGCAATCTTCAATCTTTTCATATTCATCTATCAACACCTTCCAGCGAGGATAATTTATTTCCTCTATCTCTACAGCTTTATCCATATCAAGTCCCATAGCATAATTAAGCAAAAATCCCTTCATTTTAAGGTCGGAAAATGCCTTTGCCAGGGAAATCTGCGCCTGATGTATTTCTATCTCAACACTCACTACATCGAGTTTAGGAACAAGCCCTTCCTCGCTCTTCGCTTTCACTGTCTCCTTGCGTCTCTCTTCCCAGGCTAACACCTCCTTAGCCAGAAGATATCTCTCCTCAGCGTGCAGCCTCCGGATATAAGCATCAGCGGTGCGATAGATTATCTCCTGGGAAATAAGCCTTTTTTGCCATTGAGAGGATAGATAATCTTCTGCCTTCTTTAGGGCAGAAGCTCTTTTTCCTTTATCAAAGATATCCCATCTTGCACTAATCTCACTCCAACAGGAATCACCTTCCTTCTCTTCAAAGGCAACTTTAGTCGCAAAGGATACCTTTGGCCAATAGGCGGCTTGACTTTCTCTTATCCCCTCCCGGGCATCTCTCACGCTTTCCCTGCCAATCTCTACTTCAGGGGAATTAGTCAAGGCTATCTTGATACAGTCCCGGAGGCTGAGTTTATCTTTTGAACCTTCTCCAAGTACCTGCGCTCCCGGTTCGTCTATAAGGATATATATCAAGAGCATCAAACAGGTCAATATGGCTCTTCTCATCACTCTAACCCGACTAATAACTTTAGGATAGAACAGCGCCTGATTATAATCTTAGCTTCTGCCCGAGAGCCAACTTTTACAGGAAAGGGTGATTCCATAATCCGGGCTACCGCCTCAACATAGTTTTCTCCATCTCTTATCTTTGGGTAACCTTTAATCGCAACGATATTGCCTGAAGCAATGCCATGTCGGCGGTGGCAAAACACCCGACTGTAAATCCTGACCTTCTGACCAATCTTAACTTCGCCGCTATCCTCTTCTTTAATCCACATACGCAGGGCCCTTTCCTCAGAACGGGCCAGAAACATAAGCCTTTGACCCATATAAACTGCATCCCCAACCTCAACCGGTATCCCCACCACCGTGCCGGCAAAAGGAGCAACAATTGTCAACGCATTTATCTTCCTCTGGAAAGCACTCACCTCCCGGGCCAATATCTTTACTTTTAACTCCGCCTCTTGCCTGTCCCGCGTTGCCACATACCCCTTATCAGACAGTCGCTTCATCCTCTTAAGGTCTATCTCGGCCAGCTTCAACCTCTCTTTTAACTGCGCCCTTCTCTCATAAACCTGGGCCTGGTCCTTCAACCGTATAAGGACCTCCCCTTTTTCCACCTCTTCTCCCACTTCCACTAAAATACTATCTACCACGGTATCCTTGACGGTAGCTTTTATCTCTGCCTGAGGATAGGCTTCAAAAATACCCGAAGCCGGTACCGTCTTATCTATTTTGCCGACCCAGAGTAAAAGAACAACAAGACCGATAAACAGGCCCGTCGCTACGGCAAATAAGGGCAAGAGTCTGAGTATCTTTTTAGTGCTCGATTTTCTTATATTCCTCTTTTTTTTATCCATTTATGGACTGAGCCTCGCATAGTTCTCGGTAAAGGTTGCCTCTTGTGAATAACTCCTCATGTGTTCCCGTCTCCACAATTTTGCCCTGCTCCATAACGACAATTTTGTCCGCACGTAATATTGTAGAAAGCCGATGGGCGATGATAAAGGTTGTCCTCCCCTTTGATACATTTTCTAAGGCTTCCTGCACAGCCTGTTCCGCGCGAGAGTCAAGGGCCGAGGTTGCTTCATCAAAGATGAGTATGCGCGGGTCACGCAGGATCGCCCGCGCTATAGCTATCCTCTGACGTTCTCCCACGGATAACCCTCCTCCTTCCTCCTGAAGTTCCGTAGCATAGCCTTGTGGCAGGCGCGTGATGAAATCATGCGCATTGGCCGCCCGGGCCGCAGATACAACCTCCTCCGGGGTAGCATCTCGCCGGCCATAGCGTATATTCTCCATAATGCTCCCGCTGAAGAGAAATATCTCCTGGAGAACTATGCCGGTTGTCTTCCGTATAGAGTGCGGGTCAATACGGGCGATATCGCTACCATCTAAATAAATCTTGCCCCCGGTGGGGTCATAAAAGCGCAAGAGAAGGCTTATCAGGGTGCTCTTGCCGCAACCGCTGGGTCCCACCAGGGCTACCACCTCACCCGGGAGAACCTCCAGGCAAATATCCTTGAGGGCAGGCATCTTATAATCATAACTATACGATACCCGGTCAAAAAGGATATGTCCTTGTATTTTCTCCAACTTAACCCCATACCGCAACTTCTTCTCTCCATCCGTGTCTAAAATCTCAAAGATCCTATCCACCCCGGCCATAGCCTGCTGGATAATACTATTCAGGGAGGTAAGTTGAACAATCGGAGAATAAAGCATCGCCGTGTAGCTTAAAACCGCAGTAAGGGCCCCTAGGGTCATCGCCCCGTTTATCACACTGAATGCTCCGAAAAAGAGGATCACCCCTGTGCCTATACCGGCAAGGGCATCGGCAATCATCCATAGATGGACACCCAGCATATTACTTTTAAATCGACGCTCGAAGAGGCCGCGGGTATGCCGGGTAAATTGATGGTACTCATGTCCTTCG
>JAJOKU010000041.1 GCA_021129695.1 candidate division NPL-UPA2 bacterium | reverse complement strand
CTTCCACATTTTCATCCCTCCGCCTCTGCGTGGCTAGTTATTAAATCGCCTTACTTTTTACTTTTTACTTTTTACTTTTGACTTTTAAGTTTCCTGGGATTGATATGATAGGATTTCATCTTCTCATAGAAATGGCGCCGACTCAGTTTTATCTCCCGGGAAGTAGCGCTAATATTACCTCTGTTTCTCAGTATAGCTCTCTGGAGGAACTGCTTTTCGAAATTTTCTCGGGCCTCCTGGAAAGTTAGATTGCCGAGCTGGTCAGGGGATGCGGGTTGGGAGTTGAGGCGAATTTGAGGAGGAAGGTCATTCTCTGAAATAACACGGCCTTGACTGAGGGCAATGGCTCTCTCCACAACATTCTCTAACTGGCGCACATTTCCTGGCCAATGGTACATCATTAAAAGTTCCATTGTCTTTGGAGGTACTGTCTTGGTTGCCGCCTGATGCTTCTTCAAAAAGTGTTGGACTAAGAGAGGTATGTCGTCTTTTCTCTCTCTTAAGGGTGGAAGTGAGATGGAGACGACATTAATGCGGTAGTAGAGCTCTTCCCGGAATTTACCCTCCCTTACCCCATCCTCCAGGTCCTTATTGGTAGCACTAATCAACCTCAGGTTCACTCTTATTAGGTCAGTGCCTCCCACCCGCTGGAACTCCTGTTCCTGAAGAACCCGCAGGAGCTTCATCTGAGTGGAGAGGGAAAGATCGGCGATCTCATCTAAGAAGATAGTCCCGCCATCAGCTACTTCAAACAAACCCCGTTTTTGCTTCAGGGCTCCGGTAAAGGCTCCTTTCTCATGGCCAAAGAGTTCACTCTCCAGAAGTGTTTCCGGTAACGCTCCACAACTTACCCCGATGAATCTTTTTTCCTTACGGGGACTGTTGTAATGGATGGCCCGAGCCACTAACTCTTTTCCAGTGCCACTTTCCCCTCTAAGGAGCACGGTCACACTTGAAGGAGCTACCTTTCTCATCAACTGAAAGACTTCCTCCATCGGGGTCGATTTCGCAACTATATTATTGAATCCAAACTTCTCTCCCAACTCTCCCTGGAGGTGAACATTCTCCTCAACCAACTGCTGGTGCTCTGAAGCTCTTCTTACCGTGAGGAGGATCTCTTCAGGTTTAAACGGCTTAACCAAATAGTCATAGGCTCCTAAGCGAATGGCCTCAATAGCAGATTTTAGGCTAGCGTGTCCGGTGATAATGATGGCCAGAGTCCGGGGACTTCGCTCCTTAATAGCCCGGTAAGCATCCATCCCATCCATCCCATCCAGGCGAAGGTCAGTTATGAGGAGGGGGAAAACCTCATCCCCGGCCACCCTTATGGCCTCCTCCCCGCTGGAGGCGGTCCTAACTTCGTATCCCTCCGTACCGAGGAGAGCTTTCAAGCTCTTGCGCATATTCTCCTCGTCATCCACTACCAAGATCTTCCCCATTGATTTTTGCATTTTAATTCTGAAATTCGTTGGCCTACCCGTTCGCTACAGCTTATGCAGTACTGCACCTAAAGGTGCTGCCACTGCCTCTGGCGGTGTACGCTCAGGGCAGGCTTTTCGCAGTCCCGAGCACCCAAAGAGCACTGCCACTGCCTGAGAATCGGCACTGCCACTGCCTTTGGCTGTGTGCTTCGCGGCAGAGCGAGGGGCTAGGCTATGTGCATAGCCATCCCAATCAGGGGTATGAAGAGTGCGATAACGATAAAGCCAACGATCAATCCCATAAATATGATGAGAACTGGTTCCAGGATTGAAGTCAACCCGGCCACCGCTACATCCACCTCATCATCATAGGTGTCGGCCACCTTCATCAGCATCTGGTCTAAGTTTCCGGTCTCTTCCCCCACATCGATCATATTGCTGACTAAAGGTGGAAAGGCTCCGCTCTGCTCTAAAGGCCCGGCGATGGACTCTCCTTCCCGGATGCTATCGTGAACATTAGCCACTGCCCTGGCTACCACCTCGTTCCCGGCCGTCTCCTTGGTGATGGCTAAAGCTTGAAGTATGGGCACTCCACTGGCGATCAAAGTCCCTAAGGTTCGGCTGAATCTGGCTACCACCATCTTCTGGACCAATTGCCCGATGACAGGAAGCTTCGTTTTAACCTTATCAATGGCATAACCTCCCTTCCTGGTCTTTTTAATAGCCTTGAATAGGATTGCCACGGCCATGATAACTACCGGGATGAGCAAGGCCTCCTTCGTTTTAAGGAACTCGCTGATATCTATCAGCAACGTTGTCGCCCCGGGAAGTTCCTTTTCCATCTCACTGAACATCTGGGTGAAGGTGGGGATGACAAACCTGAAGATGACGGCCAGAACGGCCATGATGACGAAGACAACTACCACCGGATAGACCATAGCTCCCTTTATCTTTCTTCGAAGAGCAGCATTCTTCTCAGCGAATTCAGCTAAACGCTGTAGCACTGTATCCAACACTCCTCCCACTTCACCCGCCCGGACCATATTGATGAACAGTTTGGAGAAGACCTTAGGATGCTTGGCCAGCGCCTCGGAGAAGGTGCTCCCTCCCTCCACATCCTGGGCCACCGTTCCCAATATGTCCCGAAGGGCACCGGGCTTCATCTGATTTCTGAGAACGCCCAGGCTGCGAACAAGAGGAAGACCAGCATCAATAAGGGTGGATAACTGCCGGGTGAAAGGGGTGAGCTGCTTAGCGCTTACTCTATCGGTAAGGAAGGGGATCTTAATCTGCATTTGCATAGCCCCTCCCTTCTTCCCCGGACGAGCTTTGGCTCTAACCTTCTGTTCAGTCACCCGAAGTGGGAAAAATTTCATCTCCCGCACCTGGTTGATGGCTAAAGCCTGGGTATCTGCCTCCACCACCCCCCTCACCTCTTTTCCCCGGGCATCAGTGGCTACATAATTAAATGCTGACATGGCTTCACCCCCCTAACTAAAATCAAATATTAAATGTCAAAGAGTAAATATCAAAAATACAAACCACACAAAAATCATATCAAAAATCAAATATTAAATAAGCTGATTTAATAACTCCCTCTGTATTTATTTCAACCCTTTAGCCTACCGAAAAA
>JAJOKU010000135.1 GCA_021129695.1 candidate division NPL-UPA2 bacterium | reverse complement strand
GGATAATAGCTATTAAGCCGCCGCTTCCTTCGTTAATAATTTTTTCCAGTGTTTCCTGGAGCTTTTCTTGTGCACTAGGAGGCATGTTGGTCAGCTTGTTTCCGATTCCATCTTTAACTACCTCAACTACCTCGGACAAAGATTTGCCGAAAATGTTTGAATCCCAGATTTTTTCCGGATTATCTTCAAATTCATCCATGATATAATTCGCCAAGTCCTCGCTTTGTTTTTCTGTTCCGATTACCGGGAAAAATTCTGACTTTACGTTGACTTTTATCAAGTGCAAAGAGGGTGCACTGGCCCTTAATTTTACGCCAAATCTGCCGCCTTTTTTTACTATTTCGGGCTTTTCCAACGCCATCTCTTCTAACAAAGGAGGCACCATGCCGTAGCCACTTTCCTCCACCTGATCCAAAGCTTCGGCAATCTTATCATACTCTTTTTTTGCACTACTGAAATCTTTTAACACTCCCAGCAAGCTCGCTCTCTCACTCACATCACAACCACAAATTTCACCCAGTATTCTATTGTAGAGATCAGCTGGAGAAGTTATGCTAATCAAAGCATGACCGGTTCCCAAATCCATATCTCTTAACAAAGCTTCTTCAACAAAATCAAAAGAGTTTAAGCCGGCCACAACGTTGTCAATATCTCTTAGCTTATAAATATTTTCAATGTTTTCCCTGATAACCCTGTTAAAGTCTTTTCGCAACCAATGTTCCATTTCCAACTCTTCCACCCAAGCAGGAAGTTTTATGTTAACCTCTCTGACAGGAAATTCATATAAAATCTCCTGCATCAAAAAACTAATATCTTCTTCCAGAAGATTCAAGCAGTCTAGGGGAAGTATAGGAGCTCCATATTTTTCGGTCAGAGTATCTTGCAGCGCTATTGTTTCTTCTGCATGAGGTTGCATTGTATTTAATATGATTACAAAAGGTTTCCCCAGGCTCTCCAGTTCTTCTATAACCTCTTCCTCGGCAGGCAGATAATCTTCCCGGGATAATTCTGTAAAGCTCCCGTCTGTGATAACCACAACTCCTATCGTAGAATGGTCAGTTATAACCTTTTTTGTTCCCACTACAGCTGCTTCTTCAAAAGAAATATCATAATCAAACCAGGGCGTACTTACCATTCTAGGACCGTCATCGTCATCGTAACCTATGACACCTGGCACTGCATAGCCAACACAATCAACGAGCCTTACACGCATTTTTATATTTTCCTGAATTACAATTTCTATAGCATCATCCGGCACAAATTTGGGTTCGGTAGTCATTATAGTTTTTCCGGCACTGCTTTGAGGTAGTTCGTCTATAGCTCTTTCTCTGTCACTACTGTCAACTATATTGGGAATAACAAGCAGTTCCATAAATTTTTTAATAAAGGTGGATTTCCCCGTGCGAACAGGACCAACAACCCCTAGGTAGACATCACCCCCCGTCCTTTCTACAATATCTTCAAATAAATCAAATTTCAATTTTTTTCCTCCTCTCTCTTCTTTTCCTATTCTTTAAAATAATAAAAATTTAACTCCTTTCCTCATAAATGTTGTAGAGTTAGATTTTCTTTTAACTTGTCAGACTTCCCTTTTAACATTATTTATATGATTTGTTCTGCTAATTATACCAAACAATAAAAAAACACTCCTTGCTTGCAAGAAGTGCTCATTTAATAATCAGTAATATGTTTATATGATTGTAAGCAAATCCTCCATTTCGTTTGTTTTGTTTCGTTTCATCAAAGTTTCTACTGCTTTCGCTGGGCTTTTATTTTCATATAATATCCTGTACATTTCTGTAGTAATCGGCATCTCTATTTTTAGTTTACTAGCTAGATTATAGGCAATTTTTGTTGTTGTGTAGCCTTCAACTACCATCTGGGAATTATTGATTACATCCAAAGGAATCTCACCTTTGGCGATAGAAATACCAAATCTCCGGTTACGGCTATGTTTGCTGGTACAGGTAACAAAAAGATCGCCTATACCAGATAACCCAGAAAAGGTAAGCGGCTTTGCTCCCAAGGCCGTCCCCAGTCTGGCTATCTCAATTAATCCCCTGGTCATCAAAGCTGCTTTGGTGTTATCCCCATAGCCTAACCCGTCACAAATCCCTGCTCCTATAGCAATAATATTTTTTAATGCTCCCCCTACTTCTACGCCTGTCAAGTCAAGATTTGTATATACTCTTAATCTATCCGTCATTAAAATATTTTGCACTTTCTCTGCTGTTTGTAAACTTGGGGAAGCAACAACCGTAGCAGAAGGAACCCCCCTGCTTATTTCTTCAGCATGGTTGGGTCCGGAAAGTGCGACCACACGGGTTTGATAATCCAGATTTGCTTCTGTAGCGATGATTTGTGAAAGCAAGGCTATTTGCTCGCTTCCGAGTCCTTTGGCGGTATTTACAATAATGGCCTTTTCAGATAATAAGGGAGCTATTCTTTTAATTATTTCTTTAACTACCTTGGAAGGAACGGCGATGATAATAATTTCTTTATTGCCAATCACCTGTTCTAAGTCAGTAGAGGGAAATATATTCTCGGAAAGCTTGACTCCAGGCAGATAAGATTTGTTTTCCTTGTCTTCCCGTATTTGGGCAGCTAATTCTGCTCTCCTCACCCAAAAATCTACCGTATAACCTTTTTCTCCTAAAATATGTGCCAAGGCAGTACCCCAGCTCCCTGCCCCAGCTACAGCAATTCTTTCGATGATTACTTGCACATCCTTCCCACTTCGGGCAACCACAAGGGTTTGCCCTTGCTTTTTCCAACCTCTAAATTATCTAATGTAAGATGTTTACCTTTTTGCCAACTTTATTCTCCTGGCCTTTGAGAAGGCGTTTTATGTTATCTCGATGTCTTAGTATAGCCAGCAGAGCAAGCAAAGTACTTAATAAAATCACTAGTGGCGTAACTTCAATTCTAGAAGTTTCTCTTAAAAACCATAATAGTAAGGGGAAAATAGCTGCACCTGTTAGCGAGGCTAGAGAAACGTAGCGTGTCAGTATTATGATTAAAACACCTAGCAGAGTTAGAACTCCTAGAACAGGTAAACTTAAGCCAGCAATAACTCCTAAACTGGTAGCAATC
>JAJOKU010000117.1 GCA_021129695.1 candidate division NPL-UPA2 bacterium | reverse complement strand
CAAAGATAAAGAACAAATAACAGAAACCCAAAACAAACATATTATACGAGGAGAAGAAGAAATGGAGATGACTTTAACCACCAAGGAGAAAGGGGAGGTCAGGACTTTCACCTCCGTCAGGAAGAGGAATGGGAGGATCGCTCCCTTCAATGAGACCAAGATCGCCGATGCTATCTTCAAGGCGGCAAGAGCAGTTGGAGGGGAAGATAGATTCTTAGCTGAGGACCTGGCTAAGGCGGTTACCTTCTTCCTGAAGAAGAAATTGGGGGAGAAGGTCCCCGACATTGAGGAGATACAGGATGCGGTGGAGAAGGTTCTCATCGAGACCGGCCATGCCAAGACGGCCAAGGCCTATATCCTCTATCGGGACCAGAGAACCAGGCAGCGGGAGAGACTCAAGGTGAGCAAGGAAGTGAGAGGCAAGAGAACAACCACTGATTTATCCCTGCTGGTAACTGGCTCCACAAGAGATGAGATTATGCCCTGGGAGAAATCAAGAGTCTCCGAGGCCCTGGTGAAAGAGGCTAACCTTTCCCCATCCGTAGCCGATTCCATTTCCACTTCCGTTGAAAGAAGAGTTTTCAGCTCTGGCCTGAGCCAGATATCCACTTCCCTCATTCGGGAACTGGTTGACAATGAACTCCTCACCCGAGGCTATCGGCAAAAGCTCTTAAGACAGAAACTAATCGGTATGCCCAGCTATGATTTGGACCAACTCATATTCTCCAAGAGCAATGAGAATAGCAATATTACTTCCAATAACCCGGAAGCCATCAATCTTGCCGTGGCTGAGAACACCATCAAGCAGTATATGCTCCAGCGAGTCTTCAGCCCGGAGGTAGCTAACGCTCACCTGGTAGGGATGCTCCACATCCACGACTTAGGTTACCCCAGAGTATATTGTAGCTCCCACAGCTTAGAATATCTGAAGAAATATGGATTGGAACTGGGGAACCTTGACACTTCCTCCGCTCCAGCCGCCCATGCCCGCACCCTGACCGGGCATCTGAACACTTTCCTGGCTTCCCTTCAGGCCTACTATGCCGGAGCCCTGGGGGTAGGTTACATCAACATCTTCTATGCTCCCTACCTGGTGGGAATGAGTGATGCGGAGATGAGACAGGAGGCTCAATATCTCATCTTCAGCGGCTCTCAAAATGCATTCTCTCGGGGTGGTCAGACCCTCTTCCTTGACTTTAATGTCCACTTAGGAATCCCAAACTACCTGAGAGAGGTTCCGGCCATCGGTCCTCGGGGAAAGTATACGGGAAAATCCTATGGAGAGTATGAGGAGGAGGCCCGGCGGTTCACCCGGGCCATGTTAGATGTCTGGAGAGCCGGGGATAGATACGGCAACGTATTTGCCTTCCCCAAGTGCGATCTACATGTCTCTCAAGAGGCTTTTGAAAACCCGAAGCAGTATAAGTTGTTAGAATATGCCTGCCAGATTGCCAGTGAGAATGGAACCCCTTACTTTGTCTTTGATAGGGATGAGGTGACCCTTTCTGCTTGTTGCCGGTTGAGGACCCGGATCAACGATAACTACATGATTAAACATCCAGAGAGTATGCGCTTCTGTGGATTCCAGAATGTGACCATAAATCTTCCCCAGGCGGCCTACCGGGCGGGGAAGGGAAATGTGGATAAACTTTATGAGGAGCTTGCCAGGGCCATGGACATAGCCATGAAGGCCCATTTGGAGAAGAAGAAATTTATCGCCCGGCTGATGAGCGCTCCTAATATGCCAATGTGGGAGGTAGGCAAAATTGCCAAAGACGGAAGACCCTACATTGACCTGGATAAGGCTACCTATATAATAGGGATCATTGGTCTTAATGAATGCGTTCAACACCTGCTCGGGAAAGAACTGCATGAGGATGATGAGGCATATAAACTTGGCATCAGAATAATCGCTTTCATGAATTTGAAGGCGAAAGAGCACGGAGAGAAACACAATCTGCAGGTAGCCTTAGAAGAATCTCCGGCTGAATCGGCTACCAGAAGACTTTCCAAGATAGACCTGCGGGAATATCCGGAGGCATCTCGGGTGGTCAAGGGCGACATTGATAACGACGAGAATTATTATACCAACAGCATTCACTTCCGGGCTGATGCCCCCATCAGTCTGACGGAGCGGATTGAGAAGCAGAGCCGTTTCCACACCTTGATCGAATCCGGAGCTATCCTCCACGCCTTTGTGGGAGAACAGAAGCCGCCGGCCGGGAGCATCCTCAACTTAGTCCGAAAGACCTGGGAGAGGACCCAGGCGGCCCAGCTCACCATCTCCCCTGAGTTTACCATCTGCAACGACTGCCGCCGCAATAGCCGCGGCCTGACGGATAGCTGCCAATATTGTGAGAGTAAGAACACTTACAGCATCACCCGCATCGTTGGCTACTTCAGCCGGACAAACAACTGGAACCGCTCCAAAATCGGTGAACTCAAAGACCGCCACAAGGGAGATTACGCCATTCATTGACACGGTGAAACAGTGCTGCTTCGCTGCATGGAAGTTAAGATATTTGGCAAGAAAGATTGTGCTAAGTGTCAGACGACAAAAAATAAGTTTAAGTTCTTCCTGAAGAAGTGGAATATCTCTGGCAAAGTCAAAGTCAGCTTTTACGATATGGATACAATGGATGGTCTGGCCGAGGCAGCTTATTGTGGAGTGGGGAAAATTCCCACCACGGTCATAGAGAACGATGGAGAGGAGAAGATAAGGTGGTCTGGGGAGGTACCCAAGTCGGAGGATTTTAAGAAATATTTGAAATAGTAGTATGCTTGAGATAAAAGGGTTCTTAGACGGAAAGCTCTCTTCCGTCATTTTTTTTACCCCGCCGCAAAAAGAGCATTGATGAAAATTTTAACCTTTCCCGGTGGAGTTCATCCGCTTCCAGAGGAATTTAAATTTTTTCCTCACATTGCTTCAGGAATCTGATATAATCTCTAAGGATGTGAAAAGCCGAGCCAAAATCAGTGGATACGGTGAAACAGTACTGGCCAAAGGCCGGTAAGCTATCGGTGGAGGAAAAGCGATCTCCTGTCAATTCAAGAAAATTCGTCGCTTCGCTCCTCATGACTTTGATTAACGCAAGACTGTGA
>JAJOKU010000121.1 GCA_021129695.1 candidate division NPL-UPA2 bacterium | reverse complement strand
TAGGTATTACCTTTTACAATCCGACCATCTGCATACTGGATAACCAGTTTGTGCCTGCGACGATCGGGAGAACGATTCATGCCTCCCTCCTATTTACAGTTTACTACCTGCCGGTTTACTATTCTATCTCCCCAGCTTAATTTTACCGCCATCTGATAACTATTGTCAAGAAGAATCAGCTAAACCATAATGTATAAATTCCTGTAGTATCAAGATAAACACTTATGGGTCTCCAATTCAGACACTGGACTTCAGACCATAAAATACAGACTATGGACTTTAGACTATAGACTAAAAGAAGGTAAGAAAAAAGTCTGAGGTCTAATGTCTATGGCCCACCGTCTGAATCGCAATTATGGGGTTATGATAATTTTTAGGGACTCCCGGACTTCCCTGGCCAAGGTTACCGCCTCGCTCAGCTTCTTTAGGGGAAAGCGATGGGTAATGAGTTCTTTAATTTTAAGTTTTCCTGTCTTCATCAACTCCAGGGCTATTCCTTGTCCCTCGGGGGTAGAGGAATAGCTTCCCCTGAGGTTGACCTCGGAGTGGTAGATAATATTCGGATCTAAGCTAAGCGAAGAATGAGGGGGACACTCCGCAAAGAGAGTTACCGTTCCCCCGCCTCTTACCAACCTTATCGCTTGGGCAATGGCGCTGGTTTCCCCCACGGAGACGATGGCCACATCCGCTCCTCTTCCCTCCGTTAATTGCTTTACTGCCTCGAGAGGGTCTTCTCTCTCCGGATTAAGGCTATGCTTCGCTCCAAATTTCTTGGCTACCTCTAATCTCTGCTCAATTAAATCAAGGGCAATCACCTGGCCCACGCCTAAAAGGAGAGCTAACTGAAGATTTAAAAGTCCCATAGGACCGACTCCCACTACTACTACGGTATCTCCGGGCTGAATAGGGCATCTCCTTATCGCTCTCAGGCAGCAGGCGGTGGATTCAATGAGGGAGGCTTCCTCATAAGATAAATCCTTGGGTAGGAGAAGCGTCGTTTTCTCCACATTGGGAGCAGGAACCCGGATATATTCAGCAAAGCCTCCCGGGTCTATATTGGTTGAACGGAACTGTTGACAAAGGCTGTGGTTCCCATGCCGGCAATAATGGCAGGTGAAGCAGGGAACATGATGGGCCACGAAAACCCGGTCTCCAGAGCGAAACTTCTCAACTCCTTCCCCTGCCTCCACCACATCACCGGCTACCTCGTGTCCGAGGACGACCGGGGGAGACACCATCCTCTCCACTATCTTGCTTATATCGGTGCCACACAGGCCACATGACCGGACCCTGACCAATATCTCTCCCTTCCCAATCCGAGGTCGGGGTAACTCCTCATATCTTATGTCGTCAGGAGCATAGTAAACGGCTGCCTTCATTAACTCTTATCCTCTTTAATAACCTCCATAATCTCTTTAGCTACCCGAAGAGGCTTGGTGATGATGCGAATGGGGAAAGATTTGATGAAGTTGCTCAAATTTCTCCTCACCTCCTCAGTCAGCCGGTGAGGCTTGGTCAGAATCCTATCGATGACTTCTGCGGTATAGGTTTCCAGTATTCTCTTGCGGTCCATCTCAATATGGGTTCCGCACTCCTGGCAACGAACCTCCTTGAGATAGGTCCCCAGATAGGTTATGGTGTGGAGGCATTCTTGGTTACAGTGTAAACAGAACAACTCTGTCTTCATAGTAGTAGTCATAATTTCCTCCTTAATGAGCACGCAACTTATGGCACATAAGTTACATGTGCGAATTAATCCCGATAGCTGCAAGAAAATTTAGAATAAATTTTGGCAGCGCTTTGCTATCGGGGCAAGCTCAGCCATACGATTTAGCTTCGTCCGCCTAAGGCGGACTCGCTAACCCGTGGTCATTTGACATTATCCGTATGCTAACATGCTTTCTTTGCCCCTGTCAATCCTTTATCCAACCTCCACCAATGACCTCCTCGCCCTGATAGAAGACTACGGCCTGACCGGGAGTAATCGCTTTCTGAGGCGAACTGAATCTGACTTTAACTTCTTCCTCCCGTAGAGGGATAAGAGTCGCCTCCGCCATAGAGTGGCGGTATCTAATTTTAGCTTTTACCGGCAGGGATTTAATCAATCTATCCAGAGCTATCCAATTAACATCGGCGGCGATGAGCTCCCTTCGATAGAGAGCTTCCTCCCCGCCAACGATAACGGTTCTCCTCTCCCGGTCAATACTTATCACATAGAGAGGTTTACCCGCCGCCATCCCTAATCCCCGGCGCTGACCGATAGTGAAGAGATGGATGCCCTTATGCTGACTTAGGACATTACCTTTCTTATCAATGATAAGTCCCGGCTTTGTTATCTCCGGCATCCTCTTCCGGAGAAAATTGCCGTAATCGCCAGCGGATATGAAACAAATCTCCTGACTATCCGGGCGGTCGTGAACTCTCAGCCCCAGCTCTTTGGCTCTTTCCCTCACCTTCTTCTTTTCCAGTTCTCCCAGAGGCAAAAGAATATGTCTTAACTGTTCCTGAGTCAGATTAAAGAGGACATAGGACTGGTCCTTAGCTCTGTCCTTTCCCTTCTTAAGGAGGTAACGACCTCTTTTCTCGTCATAGGTCACCCGAGCATAGTGACCGCTGGCTACCAGGTCTATTCCCAAGCCCTTAGCTTTCTCCAGCAGCTTTCCAAATTTAAGTTTCTGATTACAGAGAAGGCAGGGATTGGGAGTTCGACCCCGGGAATATTCCCAACAGAAATATTCAACCACTTCCTTCTCAAATTCCTCCTCAAAGTCCAGAACATAATGAGGTATCTTCAAGAGCTCAGCCACCCGTCTAACTTCCTCCACTGCCTCCAGGCCACAACAGCTCCGTTCCCCGGCCGACTTCTCTTCAGGGCTCATCAACCTCATAGTGATTCCCACAACCTCATAGCCCTTCTCCAATAACAAAGCGGCGGTGACGCTCGAATCCACTCCGCCGCTCATAGCCACAACAACTCTCTCTCTCTTCAGCATTTTCCCGCTTCTCCGTTTCCGGTGATTATAACCTAATCCCTCCAGCACAGGCAAGGATTTTGCTTGACAACCGAGCTAACCGATGATATTTTAAACCCAAGTTCGACAGTTG
>JAJOKU010000164.1 GCA_021129695.1 candidate division NPL-UPA2 bacterium | reverse complement strand
AATTCCTATCAGTAAGAAACGGTTACAGCAGAGCAGTACTGCCCTAAAGGGGCTGTACGGTGAAGCACGGTGAAGCAGTGCCGATTCTCAGGCAGTGCTGGCCAAAAGGGGCTGTATGACGAGCCCGCTTTAGCGGGTGAGGAATTTTCTTGCAATTTAGGCGGACTTGTGGTAAAAGAAATAATGGAGTTTCGGGTTTAGCAAGTAGCAATAGATTATAGTTCAATATCTGATTATCGCGTGGCGAAGGCGTGATGGCAATTCGCGAAAGGGAGCAGGCCAGGCAAAAATCAATTATAACTTTTACCATGATGGGATTGTTTTGAACGAGAGGTAACTCTTGGTTCGATCGAACAGAAGAGCCAAGTGTCGTAACTCATTGAACAACAAAAGGTTGGGGCGGTAATTCAGTTGGTTAGAATGCCAGACTGTCGATCTGGATGTCGCGGGTTCGAGTCCCGTCCGCCCCGCCATACTGGATGCCACTTTGAACCCTGGTGATCAAATACACCAAGGGGGCTCAAAGGGAGAGATAGGGAAAGGTGGATGGCTTCATGGCTGTCCACCTTTACTTTTTGGATGAGGGACTCCATAAGGAGCCTTCTCTGGGCAGGATTGAATCTCTGGAAGTAATAATCAAACTTCTCCAAGTAGCCACATATGGTTTCAGCAGTGATACCATCAAGACTCAGGTTATGGATTTGAGCCTCAGTAAGGGATAAATCCTCTCTCAGTTTCACCTTCTTCTCCTCAAGCCTCTCCACCTTCTGATTTATCTTCCTGGTAGTAATCTTATTAGGTAAGTTATCAGTTAGCCAGTTGATGATTCCCTCTTGCTGTTTCTCAATGGTGGGGAGGTTTTTCTTTAATCTGGTGAGCCTTGCCTTCAGTATGGTCTTCTCAGACTGCTGGTTCTTTTTGTAGCTACGAATGTAACCCTGGATGAGCCTTGGCTTCTTGGCAATCTCCTTTATCTTCTCAATGACGATATTCTCAAGACGATTAGCACTGATGTGATCTTGGTCACAGGAATGATGTTCAAGGCGGTTAGCACAAGCATAATAGCGATGATGTGCTTTCTCTTTGTTCCCGGGACGCTGGATATACATTGATGCGCCACAGCTACCACAGAAAATGAGCCCGGTAAGAAGGTTAGATGATGAGTGAGTTCTTGGTGGGACATTGTTCTTCTCTCTTAACCTCCTCTGGACAGTCTCAAACAGGCTCTTTTCAATAATGGGCTCATGGATGCCTTTCCTTGCCTTCCCCCTCCAGATGGTATCACCAATATATGTTCGGTAGGTGAGGATGCGATGGAGGGAACTTTTACGCCAGGACTTCCCCCTTCTATTATGGTATCCTTCTTCATTAAGCTTTCTTGCCAGTTCCGCTATCCCACAGTTATCCTGAAGATACATCTCATAAATCTTCTTCACTAAATTTGCCTCTTTGGGATTGACTACTAAAAGACCATTGACCGAGGAGTAGCCGAATGGTGGGCTGGTCATCCACTTGCCTTCTTCAAACCGCCTTTGCAGGGATAGAATCACCCGCTCAGCGTTCACCTCTCTCTCAAATTGAGCAAACCCGCCCAGGACATTTAGCATAAGTCTCCCCGGCGCAGTCTTTGTTTCAAAAGGCTCTGTGACCGACTCAATCCTGACCCCATGCTTATCAAAATACTCCAATACCTCAGTTAAATCCTTTAATCTCCTGGTGAGTCTATCTAGCTTATAGAGTAGGATAATCTTGAACCTATCCTTAGCCCCATCGGTAAGTAATCTCTTTATGGCAGGGCGATTCAAATCCTTAGCAGAACAGCCATCATCTCTATAAATCTCCACCAATGAGTAATCCTGGCTCTTGGCATAGGCACGAATCCTTTCCTCCTGAGCCTGAAGAGAGAAACCCTCTACCTGCTCATCAGTAGATACCCTGATGTATCCAATAGCAGAGACTCCGTTATCCCTTACCATTCTCCCTCGCCTTGTGTCCTTCGGCCACTGTGTCCTTGGGCTCTGTATCTAAAGAGGGAACCGTCCTTCCGCCCAAGTCCACGCTCTGCTTATCGCAGAGCAAGCCGAACAATAGCGCTCCACATCTCAATGATGCTTAATTCGCCGCTTTATGCCCCCCTTTCCGCAGCCCCTTCGGGGACGTCCCCCTCCAGGGGGACTCTGCGGGTCTCAATCGGCGACGTCTCTCTTACCCCTCCCCCACGCCCCAGAGCTATCGCTCTGCCTTTTTGCTAAAGGGCAGGGTTAATCTTGCTTCCTTCGTCGCTTTCGTTTTCTTTGTTTCTTCTCCATATCCAAAAAAACTGCCCCACAGGGCAGAATGAAAGAAGGGTCAGAGAAAAGCTCTTTTGCCTCCCCCAGGAATCTCTTTTCATCAATCTCCAGCTTTTTCTCCTTGTTGAGAATCTCCTCCTCATCCCCTGCCTGATAAATTAGCTCCCTCAGATAAGGTCTCTGATAAATCGCTCTGGCCATCAAATTACCAACACTCATTTCTGCCAGTTCCCTAATTGCTGAGATTTTTATCCTAATCCCAAAAAACTTTTAGCCAGCCTGCAAGGATATAATATCCTGCTCTACTGATACATATTACCATCCTACCATTACACTGTCAAGGGAAAAATTATGCCTTTAGGAAGATTCTTTATTTTTGTGTTTGACCAGAATACTAACGTGGTGATATACTCAGAGCATCCGAGGAGGGATTCACAAATGCCTATCAAGGTTCATTTAGGAAAGCTCTTAGGCGAGAGGAAACTACGGGCCTCTGAAGTTGCCCGCAAGACCGGCATAAACAAAAATACCCTATCATCTCTCTATAACGAGAGCACCACAGGGATCAAATTCGATACCCTGGAAAATCTCTGTAAGTTCTTAAATTGCTCCGTGGGAGACTTAATCGAATATGTGCCGGGAGGAAAAAAACTCCTAAGAAATGATTAATTAGGAATTGTTTTTTGCTCGGTCTCGTCTGCCTCTGTCCTTAATCAAAGAGGTTGATACTTCCGTAGGGCGGAGAAGGAAAATCTTCTCACTCACCCACCCAGCAGTCTCGGTGCTCGGACTTCAGCCAGCCTATCGGCTGTCTTCCGTTACCT
>JAJOKU010000023.1 GCA_021129695.1 candidate division NPL-UPA2 bacterium | reverse complement strand
TTTGTAATTGAAAGGGTTACATTTCTGACATCTAAAAATAATGCGTAACTCGTGCGTTGAATCTGCCTGCGACTGCAATTCGTTCATTATTGTGGACGGGAGGCGGAGACCTCCCTCGGATTACAGAGATTCCTTTCACAAATTGGGAGAATTAGGAGTAATCCCCAAAGAACTGGTATCTAAGTTTATTCCCCTTGTCAGCCTGAGAAATCGTATTGTTCACGAGTATGAAACTATCAAAAATGAGCTGGTCTATGCCAGTATTAAGAGGGTCTCAAGACTTTTCAGGCAATATGTGAAACTCATTACCGAATATATCCGCGGGAATTCAAAACAGAGAAAATACAAGGAGGTAAATCTGGTGACAGCGAAATTGTTGGATGGAGAAGCGTTGGCCGGGAAGATCAAAGAGGGACTGAAGAAGGAGATTGAAGAGCTAAAGAGAAAAGGGATTACTCCTTCTCTGGCGGCGGTGCAGGTGGGTGAGAATCCTGCCTCCCGGGTCTACATTCGCAATCAGCGAAAATCCACCGAGGAGGTGGGCATTGACTACCAGTTGCATGAGTTGGTAGAGACGACCAGTGAGGAAGAGCTTCTCCGGTTTATTGAGGAGTTAAACTGGGATTCCAAAGTCACCGGAGTAATCCTCCAGATGCCCGTCCCTGGGCAGATTAATGCTCGCCGGGCACAGATGACCATCTCACCATCCAAAGATGTGGAGGGAATGAACCCGGTCAATATGGGTATGCTCGTCTACGGTCAGGCTAAGGTTGCTCCCTGCACAGCCCGGGGGGCAATGGAGCTTCTGCGCTCAAGTGGGGTGGAGCTAAAGGGGAAGGAAGTCACCGTAGTCGGGCACAGTGAGATTGTTGGTAAGCCCATAACCCTGATGTTATTAGAATCATTAATGGAATCGCCCACCCCTACTGTCTGCCATATTGCCACCAAAGACCTGGCTCAGCATACAAAGAGGGCAGACATTCTCATTGTAGCTGTAGGAAAAGCAGGTTTAATTAAAGGAGATATGGTCAAGGAAGGAGCCATAGTCATTGATATCGGGATCAACCGGGTTCCTCTTCTGGATGAGAAGGGAAATCCGGTGCTCAATGAGAAAGGCAAACCGAAGAAAAAGACCGTGGGCGATGTTGTCTTCGAGGAGGCAGCGGAGAAAGCATCCTATATCTCTCCCGTGCCGGGAGGAGTGGGGCCGCTGACCACGGCTATGCTGCTGAAGAATACGGTAGAATGTGCTAAGGCGCAAAAGCAGGTCCAGTGATTGGTAAAGGATAATTTGCACTTATCATCTGCCTTAGGTAGACGATGTCACTCACTTGCTTAAACAAGGGGAAATTCTCTGCGATAATTTCCCCTTAAGCTGCGGAGTTAATAAATTAAGGAGGGAGTTGAATGATCATTCAAGAACAGAAACCGTTTGATGAGATCTTGCAATCTCTTGAAGGAGAAGAGAAAATCTTTCTGGTCGGGTGTAACCTCTGCGCCACTACCTGTGAGGTGGGGGGAGAGGACCAGCTCAGGGAGATGGAAGGTAAGCTGAAAGAAAGAGGTAAGAGCATAACTGGCTGGATAGTGCTTGACCCGGCCTGCCAGGCTATCGAGGTCAAGAAGAAATTCCGGGAGAGGAGGGGCGAGATAGAACCGGCTGATTCTATCCTGGTCATGGCCTGTGGAGGAGGGGCTCAGTCGGTTCAGGAGAATGCAGAAAGAATTAAGATAAGTAAGATTGTTCATCCCGGGTTAAATACACTCTTCCAGGGCGAGGTGGTCAGAGGCGGACATTTTGAAGAGAGATGTTCTCTCTGCGGCGAGTGTGTACTTGAGCAGACGGGAACCATCTGTCCCCTTACCCGCTGCACCAAGGGACTTCTAAACGGCCCTTGTGGGGGGTCCTCCAAGGGAAAGTGTGAGGTGGACACTGAGCGGGACTGCGCCTGGGACCTCATCTATAAACGTCTAAAAGAGATAAAGCAGTTGGGGAAGATGAGCGAGCTCAGAGAGGCCAAGGATTACTCGAAGTTAATGAAACCACGTACGTTAATTCTGGAGGGAGATAAGAAATGAGGTTAAGGGAAGCTTTTGAGCGGGGCAAGTTCGCCCTGACGGCTGAGGTAGCTCCCCCTAAGGGAATTGACCTCAGCCATGTCATGGAAGAGGTAGAAGTGTTTAAGGGTAGGGTACATGGAGTAAATGTCACCGACTTACAGAGTTCTGTGATGAAGATGGGCTCTTTAGTTGTCTGCCATCTCATCAAAGATAAAGGAGTGGAGCCGGTCTTTCAGGTGACCTGCCGGGACAGGAATAGGTTAGCGCTTCAATCGGATTTACTGAATGCCGCCGCTTTAAGGATAGAGAACGTCCTATGTCTGACGGGGGATTATACTACCCTGGGTGACCACCCTCAGGCCAAGCCGGTGTTTGATTTAGATTCGGTTCAGCTCCTCCAGGCGGCGGTGAAGTTACAGAATGGCGAGGATATGGCTGGCGAGAAGCTGGAGGGAGCACCTAAATTCTTCCTGGGAGCGGTGGTCAATCCGGGAGCCGACCCTCTGGAGCCCCAGCTTATCAAGATGGAGAAGAAGATCAAAGCAGGAGCTCAGTTCTTCCAGACCCAGGCAGTATATGATCCTTCGCTCTTTGAGAGGTTTATGAAAGAAGCCTCTAAATTCAAGGTGCCGGTAATGTTAGGCATCGTCATGCTCAAATCGGCCGGTATGGCCAAATATATGAATGAGAACGTAGCCGGAGTCTTCGTCCCGGATAGTCTGATAGCAGAGATGAAGGAGACGCCCAAGGAAGACCGCCCCAAGAAGAGTGTTGAGATCTGTGCTCGCCTCATTAAAGAGATGAAGGATATATGTCAGGGTGTCCACCTCATGCCTCTGGGCTGGGGGAAACATGTTCCAGCCATCTTAGATGCGGCTGGATTGTGAAAAACCTTTTATTGGACGCAGATTGATATAGATTTCTAGGGCTGGGAGAAGGTTGTGATATCAGCATTGTCCAGGAAGCCGTAGGATGGAGGGACATCAAAACGTGTGGTAAGGTTTAACCAGGCTTCTAATTTAGGGGAAACCAGGGAAAACATCAAAAATACCTAAGAAAATTCGTCGCTTCGCTCCTCATGACTTTGATTAACGCAAGACTGTGAGTA
>JAJOKU010000158.1:1395-3170 GCA_021129695.1 candidate division NPL-UPA2 bacterium | reverse complement strand
GTGTTAACTGTACTAAAAGAAACTGATAACCGATCACCTGACCCCTGGTAACCCTGAACCCTGAACTGTGAACCTGAATTATTATCTTTGTCTGATTTTCCTGAGAGAGGCTCTGGAATTGTGTCTCACAACTATACTTTCATCATCTAATAGCTCTATCAATATCGGAATAGCATCTTGAGCCAGAGGCCCAATTCCACCGAGAGCCCTTGCCGCTTCTGAACGCACATTCCACTCGTCAGCCTCAAGAGCTTTAATGAGGAGGGGCACTGCATCGGCGGCGATTGGCCCCATCTTACCGAGAGAGGATGCAGCCGCCTCCCGCAGTAGAGCAGATTCCTCCTCTTCCAGCACTTTCATAAGTATTGGGATAGCATCTTTCGCCATTGGCCCAATCTCCCCAAGGGAGCCAATAGACCACCTGCGAATCCAGATATCTTCATTTTTTTCTATCTCCTCAATGAGCACCGGCACTGCGGCGGGACCGAATGCATGGAGCGCCCTTGCCGCTTCTGAGCGCATCAGGGAGGAAGGAGAATGTTCAAGTTCATGTTTCCAGTCTGAGAACCCTCTTCCCTTATATTCAATTTCCTCTACAGGAGGAAAAGCTTCAATCTCCATAACAATTTCTTCGGCTGCTTTAGTTTTGATCTCTTCTATCTGCTCTTCATCTAATGGAGGAGTGACTACAGGCTGATGAATGAGTTCTTCCCGTCGGGTAATCATAAAAAAAACGAAAGCAACAGCCACAACCACTAATGCAACAATAAATCCTTTTCTCATTTCCTTCTCCTGGTATAATAGTAATTATACTACTTTCCTTCCCTTGATGGGAGGGGACTAAAGGGGAGGGTGAGCTAATCCTCTCTCTTCACCCCCACCTCAATCCTCCCCCATCAAGGGGGAGGAAGGATTGCGAATCTATATTTATCTTTAACCGTGAACCAATTACTTTTTCAATCCAGTGGTGGAGGTTTAAATAAGTCGGGCGGAGGGTCTCCTATCTCTATGCTTTCAGCGCAGAAGAGCTCCATTGGAAGTGGTGTTTCCACATCCAGCGAAAACTCAAAAGAGCCGGTCTTTCCCCCTCCATAAAACTTTACAGTAAGGGGTATTTCCCAGCCTTCTATGACTTTAAAGTCAGAAAAAGTCATCGTAAACTTTTCCTTCTCATCATCACCTTCCTTTTTTTCAATCTTGATGAGAGCAAGACTTTTTTTATCTATCCATAGAAAGAGATTGTCTCCGGCAAGCACATAGCAGTCTCTTCTCCCGAGGCGCTCTATCCTGTCAAGCTTTAGCTCCTGCCCGTCAAAAAAGTTAAACCAATCATCAAGAAGAAAACCTTTTCTGCCTTCCTGAGATAACTTTCGCCTTATTCCTCGCTCCGGAATAACTATCCAGAGATTCTCTCCATCATAGATATTGATAATAGGGGTACCTTTATGAATATCTCTTTCTATTCTAAACATCTCTCCTTTTTTGTATATTCTTTTTATTATTATAGTTTCTCCCCTTGCGGTGACGGTTTGCTCCATAGTTATGTCTGTGGCTACCTGGCGAAACTTAAGATATCTTTCTCTTGCTCTCTCAAAAATATCCTCTACTCCTGCTTCGCAAACCCCCAGAAGGAAAAGGCTCATAATTAGCAAAACAACCACTTTCTTCATATTTTTATCCCCCAAAATCGCAAATCGCATATCGCAAATAAGTCATTTTATTCCCTCTCCTTGATAATCCTTCTCTCAAAGTGGAGAATTTCTACATTAGAGGCT
>JAJOKU010000158.1:0-1295 GCA_021129695.1 candidate division NPL-UPA2 bacterium | reverse complement strand
ACAGGAGGAGTAATTCTGCAGACAATCGCTCGCATCTGGCTCTTAGCAAGTTCTTCCCCCCCCCGCATTACATAGCCTGTGGAGACAATATCAAAGCGGTCGGAGCGAGTGGTGATAAGATTGGAAATTGAACGCACAATTGTCTCAAGCTCATCATCCTCTCCATAAAAGTAATCTCCATCTAAGTCCGTACCGGTAATTGTGTATCGAAAAAGAGCATTTCCTCTTTCTAAAATGGGGTTGAGAAGTGTATTTATACCCCACTCGCTTAATTCCTCGATAGGCCACCAGAAGCCAAGGTTCCTCCGCATCCAGTCAATGACGTGGTTAGTAGTATTGACGATGGCCTCGGCTACTCCCTCTACAATGGCTATGGTGATTTCATGTTCCAGTGTAATGTATGCAGGTGAACCTCCACAATGGCAAGGGTAAAGGGTGGGGTAGCCACATACGCTGCACACAGGAGGAGTATAAAACGGGATATCAGGCTCAATAGCCTGATTAACTCTGTCAAGCTCCGTACCTATTGTTGTAATAAAGTAGTTATGTAAGTTATCTCCCCACTCTTCAAATACCCACCACTCCCAGGTGGACGGCCAATGGATTACCCAGTTGACAAGATTAACGAGGTCCTGCATAAGCTGGTTGACCTCCTCACTAAGCTCAACAGGATCTGTATCAGGCGTAAGGAAAGGAACCGCTTCCCCGATTGTATTAAATGGATTTGTTCCTCGTCTATTAATTATTCTCTGGGCCTGTACACCACCTTGAACCCTCATCTGTGGCAGACGGGTCAAAATATCAAATGAGGCAGTATTGATATTTATTCTGCCCATACGGTTGTAGGGATGGTTAATTGTAAATCTATCAAGGAGCTGATGATGACGGGCTATCTCGACTGCATTTCTGCCTGCTATATCTCGCATTGCTATGGTCTCCCACTGTCCTCCGGTGTGGATGTAGCCTAACTCACCGGGATTGGCGAAGTATCTGTTAAAGTGGTTGTTAAAGTGACCCGTCCATCCCGGGCCTGGTGCGCCTGGAGGAGTCGCTGCCCATCCCGGAACTTCTCCACCTATATTCGGGTTAAACCCCTGGTTAACTTCACAATTGCGCTCATTTAATGTTCTATTAGGACCAACATAGGGAAATATAGGCACGCGCGGGTCATTTTTAGCATAATAATGATCTTCTGCAGGATCTGCTGGTACTGGTAGAGATACACGCTCAACTACAACAGGGGTGCCACCTGCCGGGTGATACAAGAGTATAATTTCACCTCCCGGACTACGACA
>JAJOKU010000083.1 GCA_021129695.1 candidate division NPL-UPA2 bacterium | reverse complement strand
TCTCCGTCGGTAGTGAATGTTTATGAACGGGAGATCTGCGGAAGTTGGGTTAAAATAAACTGGCGCCGGGAGGACAGGGAGATAAGGGAGAAGATAGAGCAAGCTTCCGGCAAAACGATGGAGCTCATCAGGGATTATCAAAGGAGAGCCAGTCAGCAAATAAAACTTTGGATAGAAGATCCCGGGTTTATACCTGAGCTTATAAAGAAATACAAGCTGGAGGAGCGCTCTGAAACCGGGACCATCCGTTTTCCGGGAATGGGAGAGCCAGCCGTTATCTGGGTGCCAGGAAGAATCGCGGGAATGGATTACCAGAGGGAGGATGAGGAAACAACTCAGGCCATTCATCTCATCGAAGTCTTTGAATCCAAGAGTTTGGCTGCCTCCAGCATTCTGCCCGTTCGGAAAGAGGGAAGGCTCATTGGCAATCTCATCATTGCTTTCCTTCTGGAAAGGCATTTCACTCAATACCTGGAGAACGAGACAGGGGTGAATATGGTGAGAATAGACCCTGAACCATTTCTCACTGAGCGCAGAGCGCTCGATGATATCCATTTCACCACCCACATAAGAGAGAAGGTTTTGAAAGAAAAAAAGAGTTACTATGAAGAGACGGCCCTGCTCCGAGGAGAGCCCTATAAGGCTCTATACAAGCCGCTGCTTGGTCTTGACGGTAGCGTTGTCGGGGTCATCTTCTTCGGCGTTCCCCGGCGATATACTTTTGAGTCGGTCGTCGGGGCCGGGCCGTTCTGGATCTGGCTGATCCTATTTGGCATCTTTATGGCTTCGGCCCTGGGTTATACTATGGCCAGACGCATCTCCAAGAGAATAAACCTCTTTGCTAAAGCCGCTCGCTCAGTCGCCAGAGGCGACCTCAACCAGGAAATAAAGGTGAAATCGAAAGACGAGATCGGGGATTTAGCTTCGGCCTTTAATCTGATGACCGGGAGGCTGCGACAGATGAGGGAACTGGAAGAGGAGCTTCGCCGCAAGGATAGATTGGCGGCCCTGGGGGAACTGTCGGCTGGAGTGGCCCATGAGATCAGAAATCCCCTGGGAATCATCAAGAATTCGGCCCAGGTTTTACAGGATAGGTTTACACGTAAGAGTGCTGCAAGCGAAGACAAGGACACTAAGTCTAAGGAATTGAGTAAGTTTATTATTGAAGAGGTGGATCGGTTGAATAAAGTAGTGACCAATTTCTTAGACTTCGCTCGACCTCAGAAACCAAATTTGGCGGAGACGCAGATAGCCCCTGTCATTGACCGGACCTTGGAATTAATGGAGTCACAAATCCTCAAGTCGAAGATCGAGGCAGCAAAGACATATGAGGAGGACCTGCCTCCGGTCTTAGCTGATGAGGAGCTCCTATCTCAGGTATTCCTCAATTTAATCTCCAATGCCATCCAGGCTATGCCCAATGGTGGCACTCTAACGATTGCCACCAGGGCAGTAGGAAAAGATCTAATAGGCGATAGGCGATACGCGATACGCGAAGGAAATTTCATTGAAATTTCCTTCGCTGATACCGGCTGTGGCATTCCTGAGTCTGCCTTAGATAAAATTTTCAACCCCTTCTTCAGCACTAAAGAGGGGGGTGTTGGGCTGGGGCTTTCCATTGTCCACAAGATCGTTGAGAGCCACGGTGGGAAGATCTCGGTCAAGACGCAGGTGGGAAAAGGAACCACCTTTACCATTCATCTTTTAGCAAGACAAGGTGTTTCATGCCCGCTAAAATCTTAGTGGTGGACGATGAGGCTAAAATGCGCCGTGTGCTCCAGATGATGCTGGAGGATAGTGGTTACCAGGTGGACCTGGCTGAAGGCGCAGAGAAGGCCCTGGCCAGGATGAAGGAATCGGCCTTCTCCCTAATCATTACCGATATGAAGATGCCAGAGATGAGTGGATTAGAACTTCTAAAGAAGATAAAGGAAGCAGATGAAGACATGCCCGTGATCGTCATGACTGCCTATGGGACCATTCCCACGGCCATAGAGGCCATGAAGGCAGGAGCCCATGATTATGTCCTTAAGCCCTTCGATATGGAAGAGATGAAGGCCGTGGTGGAAAAAGCCTTAGAGATGGAGAAGCTTGTCAGGCGGAGCCAATACCTCCAGGAAGAGCTGGAGGCTAAGTACAAGTTCGATAACATCGTCGGGAAAAGCTCCCGGATGAAGGAAGTCTTCAGGCTGATCAGTCAGGTAGCTCCCACCAAGTCCACCGTCTTAATCTTCGGGGAGAGCGGCACCGGCAAAGAACTCATTGCCCGGGCCATTCACCGCCGCAGCCCCCGGGCAAAGCAACCGTTGGTGGTAGTAAACTGTGCCGCCCTGCCAGAGAACCTCCTTGAATCGGAACTCTTCGGCCACCTTAAGGGAGCCTTCACGGGAGCTCATCGTGATAGGCGAGGCAGATTTGCATTGGCTGATGGAGGAAGCATCTTCTTAGATGAGATAGGAGCCATGAGCCCGGGCCTCCAGGCCAAATTTCTGCGCGTTCTTCAGGAGAAGGAATTTGAGCCGGTAGGAGGGACGAAGTCGATTCGCGTTGATGTTCGAATCATCGCCGCCACCAATCAGGATTTAAAAAAGGCGGTGGAGGAAGGCAGTTTCCGGGAGGACCTATACTATCGGCTAAATGTCGTCCCCGTTCATCTTCCACCACTGCGAGAGAGGAAAGAGGATATTCCCCCGCTGGCCTATCACTTTCTGCGCCGTTATAGCCAGGAGCTCACGAAAGATGTGAGAGAGATATCACCTGAGGCATTGGAGATGATGCAGGAATATGACTGGCCAGGGAACATCAGGGAGTTGGAGAATGCTATAGAGAGGGCCATGGTCTTAAGTAAAGGCAGTACGTTATCGGTGGAGATTCTGCCTCTCGCCTCGGCGGGCCGGGAGGCCGGAGTTAGCCATGAAAACATCTCCTATCAGGAGGTAAAGAAAGTAGTCTTAGAATCCTTTGAGCGCAGATTCTTCACCCGCATCCTGAGAGAGGTGGGAGGGAATGTCAGCCAGGCGGCCCGGCAAGTCCAAATTGACAGGAAAAACCTCTACCAGAAGATGAAAGAGCTCAGGATTAACCCTAAAGATTACCAGGCGGGCGGTTAGCTCAGTCCGGGAGAGCGCTACCTTCACACGGTAGAAGTCACTGGTTCAAACCCAGTACCGCCCACTTTTTTCTTGAAGTATAGTAAAGTATAGAGCATTTTCTCATTTAAGTGCTTGTCTTC
>JAJOKU010000005.1 GCA_021129695.1 candidate division NPL-UPA2 bacterium | reverse complement strand
GGCATTATTTGCAGGGTTAGTGTCAAGATAAAGATCGTCTTTAACAATGGCAATTTCATTTTATTTACCTCCTCTGTCGCCACGGCGAGTCGCCTTTGGCTTTCGTTTCTGATTGAACAGCATCCATACAGAGTATATCATAAAGCAGCTACTATGTAAATCAGGTTTTAGTTTGCAGTTTTTCCCTGAGCATCTTATTTACAAGTTGGGGATTGGCTTTGCCCCTGGTCTCCTTCATCACCTGTCCCACTAAGAAGCCGAGGGCTTTTTGCTTGCCTCCCTGGAAGTCCTTTACTGACTTTGGGTTTTTTCTGATTACCTCCTCTACTATCTCTCTCACACGGCTTTCATCACTTATCTGTGTCCATCCCCTCTCCTCCACTATTGCGCCGGCTCCCTTTCCAGTATCAAACATCTCAGTAAATACATCCTTGGCCATCTTGCCGCTGATGAGGCCATCCTTGATAAGGGTGAACATTTCGGCTATGTGGGAAGGCCTCAGGGGAGAATCTTCAATCTTTAAGTTCCTCTCATTTAATCTTCCCAGAAGCTCCACCATCACCCAGTTGCTCACCATCTTCCCATCTGGAAATAGCGCTGCCGTCTCTTCATAAAAATCAGCCAATGGCCTATTGGCTGTTAAAACGCTGGCATCGTATTCGGGGATTCCATATTCCTTCATCAGGCGCATCTTTCGGGCCTGAGGTAGCTCCGGAATAGATTCCTTTATTTCCTCTATCCATTTGGAATCAATGACCAGGGGAACTAAATCTGGTTCCGGGAAATAGCGGTAATCGGGGGCTCCCTCCTTCCCTCGCATAGCTGAGGTCATCCCTTTTGCCTCATTCCACAACCTCGTCTCTGCCTTTATCACCCTTCCTTCCTGTAGAAGATTCTCCTGTCTGCCCATCTCGTACTCCAGAGCTTTAAGGACCATCTTAAAGGAATTGAGATTCTTCACCTCCACTCGATTGCCTAACTTAGATTCTCCTTCAGGTCTCAGGGAGATATTTGCTTCGAAGCGAATAGAGCCCTCCTCCATGTGGCAGTCGCAGATGTCCAGATAGAGAAGCACATCCCTTAAATTAGTCATAAACTTTTTTACTTCCTCCAGGCTGTGCATATCCGGTCGGGTAACGATCTCAATCAGAGGAACCCCAGCTCGGTTGAAATCCACCAGGCTCTCTTCCGTAAGTCCAGTATCTTCACCGTGAAGGCTCTTGCCAGCATCCTCCTCAAGGTGGATATTGTTTATACCAATTCGTTTTGTCTCTCCTTTAATAGAGATATTTAGGCAACCATCAGAGGCAAAGGGAAGATAGTTCTGGGAGATCTGATAGTTCTTGGGCAAATCAGGATAGTAGTAGTTCTTTCGGTCGAACTGGCTGTGCCGGGAGATCTCACAGTTCATGGCTAAAGCCGCTCTTATAGCATATTCAACTGCCTTCTTATTAAGGACAGGAAGTGCTCCCGGAAGGCCCAAACAGACAGGACAAGTTTGAGAATTTGGCTCTTCTCCAAAGCGAGTGCTACATCCACAAAAAACCTTTGACTCGGTAGAGAGCTCAGCGTGAACTTCCAGTCCAACTACTAATTGATAATTCATAGAAACTAAAAATTTAAAAAAGCGAAAAGCTCAAAATTATCTTTTACCTCTTAAAGTGATAAGACTTGAGCCGAGAATATTAGCTATCTCAACTTTCGCTTTACACTTTACATTTTTTTAGATGATAATCAGTATTCTGCTCAAATGTATAGGCGACTCTGAGCAGTGTCTCTTCGTCCAGGGGCTTAGCCATGAGCTGCATCCCAATGGGAAGACCATCTTTTGTAAATCCACAGGGGATGGATATAGCCGGCAGCCCGGCTAAATTGGCCGAGATGGTGAAGATGTCGGATAGATACATTTTCAGTGGGTCATCTATCTTCTCTCCAATCCTAAACGGTGGAGTGGGAGAAGTGGGAGTGAGGAGACAGTGGAAATCTTTAAATGCTTTATCGAAATCCTCACCTATAAGCGTTCTCACCTTCTCAGCTTTAAGATAGTAGGCATGGTAATAGCCGGCACTGAGACCATAGGTGCCCAGCATAATCCGTCGTTTCACCTCATCTCCAAAACCTTCCCGCCTGGTGTTCTCGTACATCTCCACCATTGCCTTTTTCATTTTTCGCTTTTCGCTTTTCGCTCTGTATCCATACTGAACCCCATCGTAGCGAGCTAAGTTGGAGCTAGCCTCAGCGGTAGCGATTAAATAATAGATGGCTACTGCATACTCAGTGTGAGGCAAAGAGGTCTCCTTTATACTGGCTCCTAACTTTTTTAAGACTTCTATTGATTTGTCTATTGCTTCTCTCACCTCAAGCTCAATTCCCTCCCCAAAATACTCTTTAGGAATACCTATCTTCAATCCTTTGATATCATTGACCAAAGCCCGGGTATAATCAGGAACTGGGACATTCAGAGAAGTGCTATCCTTGGGGTCATGCCCACAGATGAGATTCATCAAAATAGCGGTATCCCGGACATCCCTGGCCATCGGCCCGATCTGGTCCAGGGAGGAAGCAAAAGCAACCAGGCCATATCGGGAGACCAGGCCATAGGTTGGTTTCATTCCCACAACGGCACAGAATCCAGCCGGTTGGCGGATGGAACCTCCGGTATCAGAGCCGAGAGCAAGAATGCTCTCCCCGGCCGCTACGGCCGCCGCCGAACCTCCACTGGAGCCACCCGGAACAGCCCCTAAATTCCAGGGATTATGAGTAGCCCCAAAAGCAGAGTTTTCTGTTGAGGAGCCCATGGCAAACTCATCCATATTCGTCTTGCCAATAAGGATAGCTCCCACTTTCCTCAGCTTATCCACCACGTCTGCATCATAGGGAGGCTGGAAATTATAGAGTATCTTAGAAGAGCAGGTAGTCTTTACTCCCCTGGCACAGATATTGTCCTTAATGGCTATGGGAATACCCATCAGGGGAGAGCCCATTTCACCTCGGTGAATCTTCCTATCTATCTCCTCAGCCTCCCTCAAAACCTCCTCCCTTCTCACGGTCACATAGGCATTGACCTTCTCCTCTACCTCATCTATTCGTCTAAGAGCAGCTTCGGTAACCTCAACCGCCCTAATCTCTTTTCTGACTAACAAATCATGTATCTGGTGCGCCGTGAATTCATTCAGATTCATAGGATCTGTATTCCATTTATTTAGCTGATTTAATAACTCCCTCTGTATTTATTTCAACCCTTTAGCCTACCG
>JAJOKU010000087.1 GCA_021129695.1 candidate division NPL-UPA2 bacterium | reverse complement strand
TGTCCCTGAGGTTAAGGAGATTATAAGACGAGGGCTTATCTGGGCAAGTCGCTCTTAAAATTGAGGTTTGTCCCATAATTGAGGGATTGCCGTTCGGATGGCTGTGGAGTGCAGTGGTTGCTTGGTGGTGGCGGCTAATGTTTACTGAGACGCTTAAACAGAAGTCCTTTAAGAAACTTTGCTTCCTCAAATCTGAAGGAGAAGGAGATAAGGAGAAAGGTTATTATTCCAGCTAAGATGGGTATAAACACCTGGAGGCATTTCTGGGTTGTGCTGGCTGTGCCCGGCTCCACCATAAGAGCTCCGGCTACCAGATAGCAGACAAGACCCATGAAAAGGGAAGCCGAGGTAATGCGCAAGAGGCAGTTAAAAATAGCTTTCCCGTTCACTCCCCCAATTCTTCTACTTAAGACATAAAGGAGAAGGCTCAGGTTTATTAATGCCGATAATGATGTAGCCAGAGCCAATCCTCCCAACCTCAAAGGGTGCATTAGAACAAGATTAAGAATTATGTTTAGCACCATGGCCACGCACCCTATCTTGACCGGAGTTTTCATATCTTGCAGCGAATAGAAGACCCGGTTAGTTATCAACACTCCCGCATAGGCAAAAAGTCCAATAGAATAATAAAGCAAGGCACTGGCTGAGCTCTGAGTGGAGGCAAGACCAAAAGCACCCCTCTCGAAGATCAGTGAAATTATCTGACTTCTCAGAACTATCAGCCCAATGGAAGAGGGGATAATCAGGAAGAATACCCACCTCAAGGCAAAGAGAAGGGTTGTCTTTAATTCTTCCATCCTTTCCCGTGAGACCTGGTCAGCCATAGTCGGAAAAACGACCGTGGCCATAGCCGTGGCGAAGATGGCCAGAGGATACTGCATCAGTCGGGAGCCAAAGTAGAGAGAGGCGATGGCTTCCTCTCCCACAATTGACTTGAAGCGGCCGCAGATAATAGTATCAACCAGAATATTTATCTGATAGACAGCTACCCCCACCACTGCCGGGCCCATGAGGCCGATTATTCTATTTACCGCTGGATGCCTGAGAGGATGATATCTTTGATCTTTGATACCGGCCTTTGGCCAGCACTGCTTCACCGTATTTGATCTTTGATATTTTAACGGCATCCCCTTTCTTATGAGCACTGGAACCTGGATGAGGATTTGTCCCAGTCCCCCTATCAGGACGGCCAGAGCCAACGTCCGAATTCCTTCCTCGCTTTCCGGCTTAACGCGGAAGAGGAGGGCAGTGATCATGGATAGGTTAAGGATAGCTGGGAAGAGAGCGGGGACAGCGAAGTGATTGAAGGAGTTGAGAATACTCCCGGCAAGAGCTGCCAGCCCGATGAGGAAAATATAGGGGAAGATAATTCTCAGGATGCGACCCATCATCTCCTGATGTTCCAGGGAGAAGCGGCTGAGTATTAATCTTGCCCAGAGGGGGGCTCCCAGGCTTCCCAGAAGGGTTAACCCGGCTAATGTTATGGCTAAGAGGTTGAAGATAACTATAGCCATCCGCCAGGCATCCTCCTTACTTTTAGTTAAATAATCGGTGAAGATAGGAATGAAGCTTACGGAAAGCGCTCCTTCTCCCAGGAGGCGGCGAAACAGATTGGGAATGCGGAAAGCAGCTATGAAGACAGTTGCATAGATACCCGTCCCGAAATGGGAGGCGATGAGGATATCGCGCAGGAGCCCTAAGATGCGGCTGGCTTGCGTAGCTAATCCAATTCCACCAGCAGACCTGGCCAGTCTCTCCTCTCCTGACGTTCTCATTTCTTTCTGATTTTAGCAAATTCTAAAGAGTTTGACAAGCACTGCCTGATGTGGTATTCTTGCATGAATCTTATGCGATGTGCCAGAGACCGAGCAAACCGGCGAAGGGCTATGCCAAAACTGAATTGCTAAAGCATTAGTCCATAAGGAGGAATCAGTATGCCAGTGACCAAGTCAGCCAAGAAGAGCTTGAAGACAGACCGCAAGCGTTGGGCCAGGAACCTGAGGGTCAAGGCGGCCCTGAAGGCCCTGGTGAAGAACCTTCACCGAGCTATTGACCTTAAAAAGGGTGAAGAGGCAAAAGCTATTTTGGTTAAAGTTACTCGTGCTCTGGATCGAGCTGCCTCTAAGGGAGTAATCCATAAGAATACGGCCCGGCGCCGCAAGTCCCGTTTAGCTAAGAAGGTGAACAAGCTTTCAACCACATAGCTTAATTACCAGGAGTTCAAGGACTAAACGGGGACTTAGTCTTCCTGACTTTGACTGAAGGTCGGCCTGGAGCAGATGGTAGAAGTTTTCCCTCAACTTTTCAGGGGAGAAATTCTTTATCTGGGCGATAAATCTTCTCCACAAAAAGGTAGGTATCTCAAGGGATTCAAGCACCTCATTCTGAGCCTCTCCTCTATCTATTCTGGCATTAACCCTGGCCATTTTCCTCATCTGATAGGTAATGAGCCCAATGAGCTCAGGGGCTTTCCTTTCCTCTTCCAGCAACTTGCTCAATATTTTGAGGGCTTTGCCCCTGTGCTTCTCACCGATAGCTTCGGTTAAGTGGTAAGTCTTCACTTCCTTGGATTCTCCCACCAAAGCTCTTACCTCTTCTGCGCTGATCTCCTTTTTATCACCAGCATAGATAAGGAGCTTGGACAATTGATTGTCGAGCTCTCTCAAACTTTTACCTACTCTCTCTACAAGTTCAAAGGCAGCTCGGGGAGTTATCCGCTTTCCCCTCTCCCTGCCCCTGAAGATAATCCAATTGATGAAGTCTTTTTCATAAATTAACTTGAACGAGACCTCTTTCCCTGACTTTGTAAGACTGGAGTAGAACCTCCCACGGCGATCAACTTTGGAGGCTATGAGGACTAAGCAGGTGGAGGAGCAAGGAGCCTGGGCATATCTTATGATTTCCTCCTTATGGGATGCAGGTAACCGGTCAGCCTCTTTTACTACTACCAATCTCTTCTCAGAGCCGAAGGGAAGCGTTGAGGCCGCCTCACTAATCTCTCCGCCCTTAACTTCCCTTCCGTAAAAAAGTTGATAGTTAAGGTCAGCCGTCTCCGGCCTGAGGAGATAAGCCATTAATTTCTTTAAAGCTTCCTCTTTCAGGAAGTCTTCTTCACCGAAGAAGAGATAAATTGGTTCTACAGCGCCTCTTCCTAATTTCCCTAAGAATTCCTGATAATTCATAATTTCAAGTCAAAGCGAAAAACTAAAAAGGTAAAACTATAAGGTAAAATTCAAAACGGGAATTGTCCATAA
>JAJOKU010000044.1 GCA_021129695.1 candidate division NPL-UPA2 bacterium | reverse complement strand
GTTCTATTTACTACTAAATTTGGAGAAGAGCCATAATAAGAAACAGAAGGTAGAGGATATAGAAGATTGCATTATGAAGTTACGTCATCATGGAATTAAGGTACATGGGATGTTTGTCCTGGGTTCTGATGAAGACGATGCTTATACTATTGAGAGGACCATCAGGTTTTGCCACAAGTGGAAAATAGATACCGTTCAATTTGCTATTCTGGTCCCTCTGCCCGGAACCGAGCTCTATTCCACGCTGAGCTCTCAGAAGAGGATCCTTACCCGGAAGTGGCCCTTATATGATGGATTGCATGTCGTCTTTGGCCCCAAGAAGATGCTTCCTTATGAGCTGCAGATGAAGACCCTCTGGGCCTGGAAGAAATTCTATTCCCTGAGCAGAAATCTTAAAGAATATTTTGTTAGTCGTCATCTAATTAAAGAGTGGGGGAAGGGCAACAAGGCTTTTTTAAAAAGGCTGCGCCGGAGTCAGTAAAAACAATGAATAAATTTCTTCCCATCGTTGTTGATAAGAGCCATCTACTCACCATAGGTGAGAAGCTTTATTCGGAGAGTATCGAGCTCATCCGGGAGCTGGTGAATAACGCTTACGATGCCGATGCTACCGAGGTAAAGGTGGCCCTGGGCGAAGATTCCATCGTCGTTGAGGACAATGGAAGCGGGATGGACAGGAAAGGACTGGAGCAGTATTTTAACGTTGGCTCTCCTTTTAAGAAGATTCACAGTAAATCCCCTCGTTTCCAGCGGGACCGTATCGGGCAGTTCGGGATTGGCAAATTTGCTACCCTATCAGCCTGCCAGCGATTTGAGGTTTATACTCAGTGTGGTTCCTTCGCCGCTACCGTCACTTTCGATAAAGAGGAGTGGGAGAAAGGAGAAAATCCCTGGCAACTGCCTCTTGAGGTAAAGCCGCCGAATCCTCAGCGGGGAGAGGGAACGACCGTGACCCTTTCCCAGATGACCCGCCGTTTCGATTTGGAGGCGGTGGAAAAGAGAATCAGGGAAAGCGTTCCTCTGAAGGCGGAGAACTTCAGGGTTTATCTCAATGGAAGACCGATAACGGTCCGCCAATTACCCGGGAGAAAAATTCCCTTTCTGGAAGGAACAGACTACGGCGTAATTCACGGAGAGATTGTTATTATTCCCTCCTCACAGGCTTCTACTCACGACCTCGGCATTGAATGTAAGGCGAAGCAGGTAACCATAAAACGCGAGCTATTTGGCATGGAATCCTGGGGGAAATCTGTGGCCAGAGTCAAAGGAGAAGTTCACGCTGACTTCCTTCCCCTTACCACTGACCGTTCCGGGTTTATCGTTGATTCCGGGGAATACAAGGTTTTCTTCCACATTATGAAACAGGTAATGGGGCACGTTCGGGAAGTTCTCACAGAGATGACCAGTGAGAAGGAAAATGTTAAGACGCGTCGGGCCTTGAAAGATGCCCTTGTCCGGGTCCAGAAAGCTCTGGCCCTTAATCCTGATTTCTCTCCCTTCGGAGAACTGCCCCTGGCTGACAATATTCCGGGAGTTGGGGGAGCTGGCCTGGTGAGCCCTTCCCCCCGGTCAAAGGCTGGCATGGAGAAGGGTAGGGAAGGGAAAAGGGGAAAGAGAAAAAAAAGTAAACTTCCCCGGGTGAGGCAGCTCACTCCTCATGCCGTTATCTGCAAGGTTAAGATAGGCCACAGTGGCGTTAGCTGCTGCCTGGATAATTTCGGCCCCGATGGTCCGGAATGTTTCAGCGAGGGAACAACTATCTTCATCAACCGGGACCATCCCCTTTACCGGAGGGAGATGAAGAAACGTAATTCCCATACCATGCACCTAGCCCGGCTCTTTACTCAGGAGATATCTCTGATGAAGACTCCCCAGAACCCCCGCCGGGCTTACGAGTGTCAATCAAAACTTCTCCGAGACGCCTACCAGAACTAATTTTTATGAAAAAGTCTCGCGCCCAATACCTCCGCTGCTTCACCTTTTTCTGAACCTTTTCTTTGACAGCGCCCGTAGAATGTGATATGTAATAGTTTGTAATATTGGATTTTCAATCCGATTGCCAGACGATAGTAGAGGCATATCTTGGTTAGGAGTAGTATAGGGGCCTGTCCCCGTAGGAAACGTCCACATAGGTATAATATTATGCCGGGAGGAGTATAATGAGAGAATTGGCTGACATTGGGAAGTTGATCAACAATAGGTATGAAATAAAGGAGGAAATAGGCCGGGGGGGTATGGGCCATGTTCATAAAGTAATTGACATAAGAGATGGTAGAATATTAGCCGCCAAGTTTTTGACAAGTGAAATGTTAGAAAATAAAAGAACGATTATTGCCTTGAAAAATGAATTTAAGCTGGCAAAACGGTTTGACCATGGCAATGTTGTTAAAATCTATGATTTCATCTATTCTCAGGACAATTATTATTTAATTATGGATTATATTGAAGGGAGGGATTTAAGAAAGCACCTGCGTGAAGGCAGGCTTTCTTTGGAAGACAAATTGGAAATCGTGATCGGAGCTTGTTTAGGTCTTCTTTACATGCACGAAGGATATTATGTTAATGAAAAAGGCGAGGGAAAAGGCCATCCAATTTTACATGGTGATATTAAACCAGAAAATGTTATGATAAGAGAGGGAGAAAAAATTACCAGGGAAAATATTGTCTGGACCGATTTCGGATTTTCTGTGCTAGAAAGAAAAAGTCTTTTTCACAAAAAAAGAATGAGGGGGACCCCCCTATACATGTCACCGGAACAGATAAGAGGAGACAAGCTTGATATAAGGTCTGACCTCTACTCCTTAGGGGCGTTGAGTTATGAAATCTATGCCGGAAGACCCCCTTTTCTTTCTTCCCTGCAAGAAAAACATTTTCAAGAGACGGGTAAATTTCAATATGATGAAAGGAAAGAGTTGGAAATGGCCAAGGGTTTTAAAAAAGGATATATAGAAGAGATAACCACAAAACATCTACATTCAGGAGTAAAAAACCCAGGTGATTTTGATCCCACCATACCGGCAGGCATAGAACATATTATAATGAAATGTTTGCAAAAACAGAGAAAGAAGAGGCCTAATTTTGTTTATGAAATCTTAAGTGTGTTATACAGACTTGAAAGATTATCAGGACAATAATATATTGGTGAAGGAAACTTATCGGGGCTGAAGATGGAGGGGCCAAGACCAGCCAGGAAGGAAGAATTTGAGGAGGTAATGATTCTCCTTAACCAGATATTTAAGAAAAGCATGCGGGATAACTACCCCCAGGTCTATACTAACCGGGAAGAGACGCTTAAGAATATGATCACACGAGTTACGCATTATTTTTAGATGTCAGAAATGTAACCCTTTCAATTAC
>JAJOKU010000101.1 GCA_021129695.1 candidate division NPL-UPA2 bacterium | reverse complement strand
ATATTTGGGGGCTATGTCCCCAAACCCCCTGAGTGAAACCTTTAGGGGAGGGTGGGTGGGAAAAAAGTTGCTAAACAACCTGTTGGTAAACAACCTCGTCAAGGGTCAAATACTTCACTTGCACCCTCAAGAAGTAGTTTAGCTCACCTTTTTCCTTTTGTCTTGGTCTGTTAGCAGTCTCCCTTGGAGTATATCAAATATATCAATACATCCAAAACCTGAAGGTAGGCGTTCCTAGGGTATACTTTGTATCATTGACTCTCAAGATAACTCTTGAGTATGGAAAACCATTTTTTATACCACTTTTTTCTTCTGGGGGGTTTGGGGGGTTCGTCAAAGGGAGGTTGATTTTTCCCGCCGGATGGAGGATAATTAATGTGAGAGTAGGCGGAGTTTCCTCCGCTGAAATTACTAAACTTAGCCTTGGCATTGAAAGGGGGTGTCATGCCGAGGCTATTTTTGGTTTATTTAGAGAAATAAATCAACTGCTGATCAGGGGCATCCGCATCTTTCTTTTCTGCACTTAGGACATCTGCTACTGTATTTTTTCAGAACAGCTTGCTCCAGATCGACCCCAGCCGCATTTGCCAAGGAAGCCAGCCAAGCCATCACATCGGCGGCTTCGCTTTCGATCTCTGATGTGCCTTCTGTCTTCAAAGCCTCGCCGAGCTCTTCTAATTCTCCCCTCAGCCTTTCATATATTTTTCGGCCTCCCCGCTCTGAATCCCTGTGGTAGTAAATCCTTTTAATAATGCTTTGAAACTTTAATTTCCACAGGTGAACTCCTTCCCCCGAGCTTGGTTAAAGGAGCAGTTCCAGCTGAGGGGGCAGTCATCACATTTGGGGGTTCTAGGAGTGCAGACCGCCTTAGCAAAGTCCAGGAGAGCAAAGTTGTATTCCCGCGGGGACTGCTGGGGCACCAAAGAGCCGGCAAAGCGCCAAAAACTTTTATCTTCCCTAGCCCTCTTTTTTGCGGATTTAAAATCAAAAAACCTTATGAGCACGCGCGAGCTGGGCATATCAATTAAAGGCACTGCTTTCCCATAGGCAAAGCACAGCACAGCGTTGGCCATATATCGCCCTATGCCGGGAAGGCTTAGAAGCTCTTCAGCGGTCTTCGGAACCTCCCCAGAATATTTAGCCGCAATCTCAGCGGCCGCTTTTTTAAGCCGTTGCGCCCTGTATGTAAGTCCTATGGCTCGGAACACCGCTTCTAAATCTCTGTCCTCAGCTTGAGCAAGAGCGGTTACAGATGGATAGTTCTCTAACAACTTTCTGTAAGCTGGCTCAGCTTTTCCCACATCCGTTTTTTGAAGAAGAAACTCAGCGACAAGGACAGCATAAGGATCGGTTGTTTCCCTCCAGGGAAAGCGGCGCTTATTTCGGCTCCACCAATCGAGAAGCCTTCTTCTGAAAAATTCTGCCTTGTCTTCCGAGGTCAGCGGCTCCAAGCTTTCAGCTTTTCTATCAATTCTTTCCAATCGCTTTCGCTGTTTCTAAGATCGGCTATCGGCACCCCGATGTTCCCTGCCCCGGCTGTGAAAAGCGAACGGCTGGGGTCTTCCGGATCCGGCACTTCATCTCCCCTCTTAAATTCTCTTCCTTCCGCTTCTAATTCTTCTCGATATTTAAAGCCAGACACCACTGCTTCGATTTCCTTAAGCTGATCAGCAAGTTGAGAAATGGAAGTCTCTATTTCCGCAAGGTTTTTGTTTCGCACAGCCTCATAAACCGGTTTAGCTAGGTGTGCGAGCGGCAGATCCACCAATATCCAAACGTAAATCCAGTAAGCTCGCTTCTTAAATTCCCTCAGCTCGACAAAAGCCCACTCTGAGCCGGGCTTTGTTGCCTTCACATCGATGGGTGGCGGCATTTTAAATGCTCTATCAATTTCTATGCAAGCTATATCTCCCTTATCAATGGCTCTTGCCCCGGGGTATACCTCAAAGTCGGCTTCGGCTTTCAAGTTCCAATTTGCCTCTAGAAAGCGGCAGAAGGCTATTTCAGCCAATTTCCCAGAAGCATGGTCTGTAATGTATTTTCCCAAGTCCCTCCGCCTTGCCGCACGCCAGTCGCCAATAGCCTTGCCGGCAAACCAAAGCTTCAAAGCAAATTTGACTGCTTTCAGATAATCCTCATAAGTCAGCGAAATTTCCCTGATCAGCATTTTTCCTCCCTTCTCATTTAATCCCTTTCAAAGATTTAAAGCGTCTGCAGAGCCTCCGCGCACGCTTCAGCAATCCTTTTAGCTAAAAGCGGCGGGACGGCTTCACCGATCTGCGCCCTGATCTCCTGAGCACGGCCGCAAAATTCAAACCGATCCGAAAAGCTCTGCAGTCGGGCTCTCTCTCGATGGGTCATCTTACTGCGGTTGCGCGCGTAATGATATCCCCAAGTCCCGCCGCCGCCGTATGCCACAACTGTATAAGCCGGCTTAAGCGGATGCAACCGCCGATATATCAAGCTGATGCCTTTCCCCTCTACTTCCCAGTCGGTGCCCTTTACAACTTCACAGTTTTTATCCGGCGGTATCTGCTTCATCCGGTCCAAAACCGCGGCGGATTCCTTTGGCAGTTCAGTGCTGTCGTCCGGCAGAGAAAGTTCAGCAACAGGCCTGCCCAGCCAGCCCAGCTGCTGCATGACTTCAGCGTGGAGGTTGAGAGCCGCTTCCAGCTCGGAGGAACTGCTTTCTTTAATCCTATTAGCTTTCAGGTAATCATCCACTATATGCCGCGGCCGCCGGCCCAGGATGTCTTCATATTCCTCCATCACCTGCCGGTATTTGTCCTTAAGTTCAATAAGAACCTTTCCTTCAAAAGCCTCAAGCGGCGTCAGCGGGTATTTGGCCAGAAGGGAAAACCCCTGCAACTGGGTCTGAAAAAGCCGGCGTGCCTGCTCTGCGCCGATCTGCCTTAAGAGATCTCCTCGAAGGCCTATCACTATGAGCCTGCGGCGGCGCTGAGGGACTCCGAAGGCAACCGAATCTAAGACGCCAGCAAAGACGCAGGGCCAGCCTGCTTCTGAAAAATTGCTGACCACTGCGCGCACAGCCGCTCCTCGGTTGGCACTCATCAGGCCGGGGACATTCTCAAAAACCAAGAGAGCCGGCTTGAGCACCGCGGCAACCCGAAGAAAATGCTGATAAAGCCTTCCCCGCCGGACCTCAATGCCTCTTCTGTCCCACTCCGGCCCCCGAACTATAGAAAACTCTTGACATGGAGGGCCGGCCAGCAGGACCTCAACATTTATATCTTTGAGCATTTGGAAGTCCAGTTCCTCTGCACTTCCTCGGAATATGCAGGGCGGATCTGCTTTCTGACCATTTTCGACTAAGGGGAGGCCGAAGTTCTTAGAATATGCTCGGGCC
>JAJOKU010000068.1 GCA_021129695.1 candidate division NPL-UPA2 bacterium | reverse complement strand
ATTTCTCAGGGCAATCTTTCCCCACCGCTTTGCTTCGCAAAGCGAAGCAGTGGGGGCTAGGGAGGTGGATTACTTTAAGTAATCCAGGTTATCTGCCCGCCAGTATTCTCCTCACTACCTCTCGGTCGTCAAAGGCAACCACCGTATCCTTGAGCACTTGATAACTTTCGTGCCCCTTGCCAGCTATTATTACCACATCATCCTTCCTGGCCCGGGCCAAAGCTTCCTTTATGGCCTGAAATCGGTCTTCAACTACCAGGTAGTTGCCTCTACCGACCTTTGGCCAGTACTGCTTCACCGTGCGCCCAAATCCACGCCGAATCTCACTGATAATCTTTCCTGGCTCCTCACTCCTGGGATTGTCTGAGGTTAGAATGGAAAGGTGGCTGTAGCGCGATGAGAGCTTACCCATGAGAGGGCGTTTGCTCCTATCCCTATCCCCACCGCAACCAAAGACGGTGATGATCTTTCCCCTGGCCATCCCCTTAGCCATCCTCAAGAGGCCTTCTAATGCACTGGGTGTATGAGCATAATCGACCATGACGGTAAAGTCCTGCCCGCAGTCAATGAGCTCAAACCTTCCCGGTATACCTGGCGCAGTCTCTAACCCCTCCTTAATAGAGTCCAATTTTATCCCCTGGCTTATTCCCACTCCAATGGCCGCCAGAGCATTATAGACATTACTTGTGCCCATGAGTTTCATTTTCACAGGAAAAGACCCGGCGGGAGTATCGGCCTGGAAGGAAAGACCGGGTAGAGAAGAGCTTATTTGGGAAGCTCTGATATCAGCTCTCCGTCTTATACCATAGGTGAGAACCTTATCGGGAGCCACCTTGAGCAGATGGCGACGATAGCGATCATCTATATTAATCAAGGAAATTTTCCCTTCTTTCTTTACTCCCTCCTCTCTAAGCTGCCGGAAGAGCTTAGTCTTAGCCTTTAGGTAATGGGAAAGGGAGTGATGGTAATCTAAGTGATCTAAGCTCAGGTTAGTGAATACGGCCACATCAAATTCAATGAAGTCAACTCGGTGCTGGTCCAGGGAGTGGGAGGAAACCTCCAGGACGGCATAATTACACTTAGCCTTAACCATTTCGCTGAGCATTCTTTGTAGATCCACTGATTGGGGAGTAGTATTTCCAGCCGGAAGAATTCTCTCTCCCCAGCGGTAGTTTATGGTTCCCACTAAGCCAACCCTGTAACCGGCTGCCTTAAGAATGGACTCGGTGAGGTAAGTAGTGGTAGTCTTCCCGTTAGTTCCGGTGACTCCAATGACCTTAATCCTTCCAGAAGGATGTTCATAGAAATTATCGCTAATCCTGGCCAGGGCAAGCCGGGTATCGGGCACCACTACATAAGCGATATCCCGTCTGTCCATCCTGCCGCCCTCGGTTAGTAGAGCAGTTGCTCCTCGCTCTATAGCTTCGGAGATAAAGGTGTGCCCGTCCAAACGATAGCCCCTCAGACAGGCGAAGAGGGAACCCTTCTCCACCTTCTTTGAGTCATAGGCAACAGCGGAAATTTTCTGCTCCTTGTTGCCCTGAACAGAGATTACCTCTAAACCCTTTAAGAGCTCTTTTAGTTTCATCTTTCCGTAGCTTTCAGATAACTCATGACCCCCTCAGCCACTCGGCGAAAAGTAGGCCCAGCCACTGTCGCCCCGAAGAAATCCCCTTGAGGTTCATCAATAATCACCACGATGACTACTTCTGGGTCCTCGGCCGGCAGATAGCCCATGAAGGAGGAGATAAATTTAGTATCTGAATATCCTCCCCTTTCTGCCTTCTGGGCTGTCCCCGTCTTACCAGCCACCGCATATCCCTCCAGGCGAGCTGTCCTTCCAGTTCCGTTCTCCACCACCCCCACTAAAATCTCGGTTAGCTGCTTAGCAGTCTGAGAAGAGATAACTCTCCTCACTACCTGGCTCTCAAATTTTCTCACCACTTCTCCTTCTTGATCGAGAATGGCATCGACTACTCTTGGGCGCATTAAGAGCCCGCCGTTGGCAATGGCAGAGAGGGCGGTAGCTAACTGCACGGCGGTAACCGCTATCTCCTGTCCAAAGGGAATGGCTCCCAGGGAGAGTTTTGACCAGCGTTGCGGAGTCCTTATCAACCCTCTTACTTCCCCAGGAAAATCGATACCGGTCTTTGCGCCAAACCCAAAGGAACGGATGTATTCATAGAGTCGCTCTTTTCCCAGGGCTTGTCCAATCTTGACGGTGCCAATGTTGCTGGATACTTCTATTACCTCCTTAAAGCTGAGCCATCCATGCGGACGAACATCACGGATACTATGGCCGTTCAACCGGTAGGAGCCTTCCTCGCAAAAAATTTTATCTTCCAGTTGGAAGAGTCTCTCTTCTAAGGCAGCGGCGGCGGTAATCACTTTGAAGGTAGAGCCAGGTTCAAAAATATCGGTAATGGCTCGGTTCCGACGATAATTGGCCGGGTAGTCCTTAAAGGAGTTAGGATTGAAGGTGGGTCGGTTAGCCAGAGCCAGAATCTCGCCTGTTTTGGGGTCCATGACCACCAGGGTCCCCCCCTTAGCCTCCCTTTCCTGAAATGTCCTTTCCAGTTCCCGCTCGGCGATGTGTTGGATAACCTTATCTATGGTTAAGACTAAATGGTAGCCATCCATGGGCGGAGTGTAGTCGTCTCGGAAGGGAAGAATCTCCCGGCCTCGGGCATCCTTCTCCACCTGACGCCAGCCAGGAGTCCCCCGAAGATATCTATCATAGTAAAGCTCCAATCCCTCCAGTCCGGTACCATCTACGCCAACGAATCCTAAGAGATGGGCACCTAGACTGCCTTTAGGATAGAACCTCTTCACCTCCTCTAAGTAGTCAATTCCAGGAAGATTGAGCCTCCTTATCTGCGCTCCCAGCCCCCTATCCACCTTCCTGGCTAAAAAGACAAAGGGCCTTCTGCTATGCAATTTTTCTCTAAGGGTAGATGGGGATATTCTTAGAATAGATGAAAGTTTATCTATCTCTTTGTCCGTAATAGATTTCGCCCTTTCCGGCCAGGCACAGATGGAATCAACGCTTACGGTAAGTGCTAACTTTTTTCCATTTCGGTCGTAAATATTTCCCCGCCGAGGAGAAAGCTGGAAATTCCTCTGGTGTTGCGCTCTTGCCTTCTGGCCAAGTGCCTCCCCCATAACTAACTGAATCTGGTATAGACGCTGGAGGAGGTAGATGAGGCAGGCACTGAGAACGAGGAGGACGAGAAAGGTGCGAAACTTATGCCACTTACTTATCATAAAACCCGATGGTTTAAGCCACTGTGTCAATCTGTTTCTAATAAACATGTCTAACCTGGATTACTTAAAGTAATCCACCTCCCTAGCCCCCCTTCTTGCTTTCGCAAGAAAGCAGGGGGGGCAGGGACTTTATCCCGGAAATCCTTCGGATTTCTCGGGGC
>JAJOKU010000056.1 GCA_021129695.1 candidate division NPL-UPA2 bacterium | reverse complement strand
AACAGGCGAGTCCGAAGGACACGCCGCCCTAGGGGGAACCCCTGGGAAGGAAATGAGGAGCGAAGCGACGAATTTTCTTGTCAATACGCCTGACTATCTATCTATCCAGTGTCTTTAAGTCTTGTATCGCTCCTGGGGATATTTTTATGTGATATGCAGTTGTTTTTTGGCTTGTTCCCATGGTATAAATTTACCATCCTTGGCATCTTTTTTTGCCTGGCGCAGCTTCTCTATCAGATCTTCATCCTGACTCATTAGCCAGTCTTCCATAGCTTCTTCAAAGTCTATAAATTTCTCAAAGACACTGCGAGGTATTTGACCATTTCTTCTGGTTTCTCTGTAGTTGTCTTAGACGTAAAGAATCCCTCCTTATCAATTACTTCTTAACACTTCTTTTACCCATTCTCTATTTCTCCTTCTTCTTATCATCTTTCTCCACCTTGTACTCGGCGTCGATGATGTCTTCTTCCTTGCCTTTCCTTTCCTCCTTGTCTTTCTCTTTCTCCCTACCTTTCTCTCCCCTGCCATTTTCTTTCTTCTTTGGCTCTTCTTTCTTGGCTTCCTTGGCCTGGGCCTCAGCCTGTTTCTTTGCCGCCTCTTGATAGACGGTTTCAGCTAATTTGTGAGAGGCTTTGGTCAGTTCCTCACAGGCTTTCTTTATGGCCTCAGTGTCATCCCCTTTCATTGTTTCCTTTACCTTATCCATAGCTTGATTGATACTCTTCCTCACATCCTCACTGACCTTGTCTCCATATTCCTTCAGAGACTTCTCAGTGGTATAGACCAGGGTATCAGCCTGATTTCTCACCTCTGCTTTCTCACGGCGCTTCTTATCCTCCTGGGCATACTTCTCTGCCTCCTTGACCATGCGCTCTATCTCCTCCTTAGAAAGACCGCTGGAGGGCTCAACCCTTATCTTCTGCTCTTTTCCAGTCCCCATATCCTTGGCTGAGACATTAACAATTCCATTAGCATCTATATCAAAGCTAACTTCAATCTGGGGCACTCCTCGGGGAGCGGGGGGAATGCCAACCAGGTCAAATCTTCCCAGCGACTTATTGTCAGCGGCCATCTCCCTCTCCCCCTGAAGAACATTTATGGTTACCGCGGGCTGATTATCGGCAGCAGTAGAGAATATCTGGCTCTTCCGGGTAGGGATGGTGGTATTCTTCTCAATGAGGCGGGTGAATACCCCGCCCAGGGTCTCAATTCCCAGAGACAGCGGCGTGACATCCAGGAGAAGAACATCCTTTACCTCTCCCTTAAGAACCCCTGCCTGAATGGCCGCTCCCACTGCTACTACCTCGTCCGGGTTTACTCCCTTATGCGGCTCTTTCCCGAATATCTTCTTGACCAGTTCCTGAACAGCTGGTGACCTGGTCTGGCCTCCTACCAGGATTACCTCATCAATATCATCGGCACTCAATTTAGCATCCTGTAGTGCCTGCTGACAGGGACCGGTGCATTTATCAAGGAGATCACCTGTTAGCTGCTCTAACTTTGCCCTGGTTAAAGTCTTACTAAGATGCTTCGGACCAGTTTGGTCAGCGGTAATGAAGGGGAGATTTATCTCAGCCTGGGTGGAGGTGGAAAGCTCACACTTTGCCTTCTCGGCGGCTTCCTTAAGCCTCTGTAAAGCCATATTGTCCTTTTTTAAATCAATTCCCTGCTCCTTCTCAAATTCATCTACCAACCAGTCAATGATTCTCTCATCAAAATCATCTCCACCTAAGAAAGTATTGCCGTTGGTTGATTTCACCTCAAAGGTTGCTTCTCCCCCTTCACCGGCCGGGGCTATCTCCAGTATAGATATATCAAATGTTCCTCCTCCCAGATCAAAGACAGCAATTCTTTCCTCCTTTTTCACCTTGCCCAACCCATAGGCTAAGGAAGCCGCTGTTGGCTCATTAATGATTCTCAGGACCTCCAGTCCGGCGATTTTACCGGCATCTTTAGTGGCCTGACGCTGGCTGTCATTGAAATAGGCCGGGACCGTGACCACCGCTTGAGTTACCTTCTCCCCCAGGTAGTCTTCTGCCGCCTGTTTCATCTTCTGGAGGATCATAGCGGAAATCTCGGGAGGGCTATATTCTCTTCCGCCCACTTTAACTTGAACATCTCCATTGCCTGCTTCAGTTAAAAGATAGGGAAAAATCTCTTTTGCCTTAACTACCTCCTCATCGTTGAACTTCCTGCCCATGAAGCGCTTGATGGAAAACACTGTATTCTCAGGATTGGTGATAGCCTGCCGCTTGGCTACCTGGCCAATCAGGCGTTCACCACTCTTGGTAAAGGCAACCACTGAGGGAGTGGTTCGATTTCCTTCAGCATTGACGATAACAGTTGGTTCTCCCCCCTCCATAACCGAGACTACTGAGTTAGTTGTGCCCAGGTCAATTCCGATCAGCTTTGCCATTTCCCTCTACCTCCTTCTTCTTTGATACCTTAACTATGGCCGGTCTGATTATCTTCTCCTTGAGCCGATAACCCGGCTGGAGTTCTTCTAACACTGTATTATCGGGATGCTCATCGCTCTCAACATGTTCCATAGCTTCATGCTCTTTTGGGTTAAACTCCTTTCCCATTGAATCCATTCTGCCCAGACCCCTCCTTCCCAAAACTTCCTTCATCTGCTTTTGAACCATCTCTATTCCCTGGAGGAGAGCCTTGGAATCATCGCTATTCCTGGCAACCTCAATTGCCCTCTCGAAATTATCCATAACGGGCAGCAGCTCGCAGATGAGGTCTTCCGTAGCATATTGGAGAAATTCGGCTCTCTCTTTATTGGCTCGCTTCCGATAGTTCTCAAATTCAGCCTGCAAGCGAAGTAGTCGCTGGTAACGCTCCTCAGCTAACTTTGCTTTCTCCTTCACCTCGAGCCATCTCTTCCGGGACAAAGAGACCCGGCCACTGCGCTTCTTTGAACCTTTCTCCTCCCTGGTCATTTCTCTCTCCTACCCTTCCTAAGATACCATGTAAATATTCAGTCAACCCCGTGTCATTCCCGCAATCAGTAAGCGGGAATCCAGATTCCTGCTTAAAACATGCAGGAATGACAGAGGGGGGAACGGTGTTCGCTGAGTATTTACGATACTACTAATTTAGCCACTTGTCAAGAGCGATCAGAAATGAAACACAGGTGCGAGGGTCTGGTTTCAAGCAGGACGTTTTTATGCCCGAGCGGACACGGTGTCCGAAGGACGAGCGAGGGCAGAAAATCGAGCGTAGCCACACCTCGCTGGGGTGTGGCAAGCGGTCCTGCGAAAACCGACCCGACCAAACCTGCATCAAGAAAATTCGTCGCTTCGCTCCTCATGACTTTGATTAACGCAAGACTGTGAGTAAAAGCACACACTTTTGAGAACAGCCAAGTCAAAGAAAGACAAGCACTTAAATGAGAAAATGCTCTATACTTTACTATACTTCAAGAAAGA
>JAJOKU010000154.1 GCA_021129695.1 candidate division NPL-UPA2 bacterium | reverse complement strand
ACCTATTGAAATTCAATGCCCTGCATTTTGGAGATTTTAATTTTGGCAACTACTGATTGAGCAAATCGGAATTCACCCCTAAAATACACATATCCGCATGTATATCTTTTCTCTTGAACATCATAGCGTTACGGGGATTGAAATACAGATTAACAAAATCGTGCAATTTATATTTACCTCCGGGGACAGGCTTATTCTTGCGACGCTCCTGAATTACACCGTTTGCAATACTCTTATGCCTAAACTTCAACTGCTTTATGCGGTTATGCGACAATAGTCCACACGTCAGAATTTTCAATCGGCGTTATGAAATACAGTTCTTTTATATCGGAGATATTCATTATTTTCAATAATTAAGTATGGCGTCCCCCGATTTTCATTTTACATGTATTTTTGGAGTTGTCAGGTCAAAAATGCACTTTTATCTCCCGCAGCATTTCTTGTATTTCTTTCCACTGCCGCAGGGGCAGGGCTCATTTCTCCCAACCTTCTTTCCCTCCCGACGATAGGTGGTCACCTTGGCGGGCTGAGCTCCAGGCTCAGGCGGGGATTCAGGCTGAAGACCGGGCCGAACTGGCTCTGCGGTTGGCTGCCTCAGCCGGGCTCCTCTCATCCCGCCTGCCTCCGGGTGAAGGAATTCCTGTGGAACTCTCAGGAAGACGCCTTCCATCCCCTCCCGGATGGGGCGCAGTCTGAAGATGGATTGGATGGTATCCTCTTCAATCCGGCGCTTTAAATCCTGGAACATGGCAAAGCCTTCAAGGTTGTACAGGACCACGGGAGCTGTCTCACCAGCCCGGTCATGTACCGCCACTCTCAGATGGTCCATAGCATAGAGGTGGTCCTTCCACTTGGAATCAATCATATGAAGGAGTATACTTCGTTCAAACTCTCTCATGGCAGAGGAGCCGATATCCTTCTCCTTAACTTCATAGGCCTCCCGGGCCTGATTCATAACGAGCTCCCTGAGTTGCTGGTGGCTGGAGAGTTCTTTGTCCGGAAGCCGCAATGGGAAGATGCGATTGATTCTTTCCTCCAGACCTTTAAGATCCCAATCCTCCTGATGGACATCGGGACTGGCATAGTCATTTATAATTCCACCCTTTAATTTCCCACGTTCATCCTCCACTCCCTCCAACAATTCTCCAATCATCCGGAAGATCTCTTCCTTAAGTTCATCTCTCTCCAGCACCATCCGCCGATCCTCATAGATAACCTGACGCTGTCTGTTCATTACATCGTCGAACTTAAGGAGGTTCTTGCGAATGTCAAAATTGTGTGCCTCCACCTGCCGCTGGGCTCTCTCTATGGTGCGACTTAGCAGACGGTGCTCTAATGGCCGTCCCCTCTCCCAGCCAATTCTCTCCATGAGGCCGGAAATTCTCTCCGAGGCGAAGAGGCGCATGAGGTCATCTTGCAGGGAAAGATAGAATCGGGAGGAGCCGGGGTCCCCCTGCCTTCCTGCCCTTCCTCTGAGCTGATTGTCAATACGCCTGGCCTCATGCCGTTCCGTTCCCAGTATATGGAGACCTCCCAACTGGACCACTTTCTCACGTTCCAGAGCTACTTCTTTCTCAGCTTCAGCTAAAACTTCCTGGAAGGTTTCCTGGCTCACCTTGTCTGGGTCCAGTCCTCGCTCCCTTAACCTGGTTTTAGCTAAAAACTGGGGATTCCCTCCAAGGAGAATATCGGTTCCCCGTCCAGCCATATTGGTAGCAATGGTCACTGCTCCCAGACGGCCCGCCTGGGCCACAATCTCTGCTTCTTTCTCGTGGTAGCGAGCATTAAGAACATGATGTGGTATCCCTCGCCTCTTCAACATCCGGCTCAAGGTTTCTGATTTCTCGATGTGTATAGTTCCCACCAAAACCGGTCGCCCCTGCTTGTGCAGCTCGGCTATCTCCTCTACGACCGCCTCATACTTCTCCTCCAGGGTTTTATAGATCACATCCGGTCTCTCATCTCGTATTAAGGTGCGATTCGGGGGTATGACAATTACATCCAATTTGTAAATTTCATGGAACTCAGCCGCCTCGGTATCGGCGGTGCCGGTCATGCCGGCTAACTTCCCATAGAGACGGAAGTAGTTCTGGAAAGTGATGGTGGCTAAGGTCTGGTTCTCCCGCTCGATCCTCACTCCTTCCTTGGCTTCAACTGCCTGATGCAGTCCATCACTCCACCGACGCCCGGGCATCAGCCTTCCGGTGAATTCATCTACAATAAGCACCTGTCCCTCCTTGACCATGTAGTCTACGTCCCGCTTAAAGAGGCTGTGTGCCCTTAAGGCCTGATTTATGTGATGGACTACTTCCATCTGGCTCGGGTCTTCAGAGAGATGGGGCCGGTTAAGGCGCTTCTCGCACTTACGCCATCCCTCCTCGGTGAGGGTAACCGTATGATGTTTCTCGTCAACTAAATAGTCATAGCCAGTTTCCAGACTTATTCCCTGATTCTTAGCATCAATTAACTCCGCTTCGGTGACGAACCTTGCTTTTAAATGGCGAACTAATTTATCAACGGTGTAATAGATGTCGGTGGCCTCTTCAGCCGGACCGGAGATGATCAGGGGAGTCCTGGATTCATCAATGAGAATGCTATCCACCTCATCAACGATGGCATAATGGAGCTGGCCCTGAACTCTATCCTCTTTCCTTATGACCATATTGTCCCTGAGGTAATCAAATCCAAATTCGTTGTTGGTCCCGTAGGTGATGTCACATTGATAGGCCTTCCGCCTTTCCGCCGGTTCCATATCGTGCTGAATTGCGCCTACCGTTAACCCCAAAAATTCATAAATGGGTCCCATCCACTGCCTGTCCCGACGAGCTAAATAGTCATTGACCGTAACCAAGTGACAACCCTTTCCGGTCAGGGCATTTAGATAAAGGGGCATAGTGGCCACCAGGGTCTTTCCTTCACCTGTGGCCATTTCAGCGATCTTGCCCTCATGTAAGACCTTCGCTCCAATGAGCTGAACGTCATATGGCCTCTCGCCCAGCGTCCGCCTGGCTGCTTCCCTGACTACCGCGAAGGCCTCCGGGAGTACCGGTTCCAGTATCTGATTCTCGCATACCTTTACCTTCTCTTTTACTTTCTGTTTCTCCTCAGGTGAGCCAACTGCCTCCATCTGCTTCCTGAGAGTCTCCAGTTGCCCCGAAAAATCCTTGGCGTTCTCCTCAATACGCTTTCTGAACTCATCGGTCTTGGCCCGAAGCTCCCCATCGCTCATCTTGCTAATCTTCGGTTCTAAAGCATTAACTTCATCCACCGTCGTTTGAAGGCGGCGGAGTTCCCGCTCATTCTTCGTCTTAAATACCTTCCTCAGAATAGAACCACTCATAATTCGCTCTACCTTTTAAGCTTTGCCTCAGTGACCATCAAATTCTATCAAATAAAGGAGTCACTGTCAACTGCAATCCGCACTTTCTGAAAAACCGAATCGATTTTTT
>JAJOKU010000015.1 GCA_021129695.1 candidate division NPL-UPA2 bacterium | reverse complement strand
AGTCAAAGAAAGACAAGCACTTAAATGAGAAAATGCTCTATACTTTACTATACTTGGACAAATAGTAGATGTTGATAGGAAATGAAAGTTAAACTTCTTCGCCGAGGAGCCATTGGGAGAGAAAGGATAGAAGAAGTTTTTGGAGGTAAGATTGGCTAAGACCATCCTTTTCGTCTGCACCGGGAATAGTTGCCGAAGTGTCATGGCTGAGGGATTCTTCCAGAAGATGCTGCAAGAGGGAGGCAAGAAAGATATAGAGCTCCGCTCAGCGGGGACGGCTGCCCCGGAGGGCATGAAGCCACCCAGGGAAGTGGAGGAGGTAATGAGGGAGGAGGGAGCAGATATTTCCGGGCATCAGGCCTCTTCTTTGAGGAAGGATTTAATTGAGAAGGCAGATTTAATCCTGGTTATGGAGAAGCGCCACCGCAGCCGAGTCCTGGAAATATGTCCGGAGGCTTCCCAGAAAATGTTTCTTCTCAAGGAGTTTAGCCCCGACCCAGATGAGAGATTTCTGGACATCCCTGATCCCATCGGGAAACCACTGGAAACCTATCAGAAGATTTTCCAGGAAATTAAAGCTTGTCTTCAGGAACTTATGAAGAAGGTGGACTGGTATTTAGCTAAGGAACTGCCGAGAGGATAATGGGAGGCTCTTGTGAAGATTGCCGTAGGATGCGACCATGCTGGCTGGGAGATGAAGGAAGACTTGAAGCCATTTTTAGAGGGATTAGGGCATCAGCTCAAAGACTTTGGGACAGATAGCCAGGACAGTGTTGATTATCCTGACTATGCCCTGCCGGTGGCTAAAGCGGTAGCTAAGGGAGAGTTAGAGAGAGGAATAATAATCTGCGGCACTGGTATTGGCTCTTCCATTGTGGCCAATAAAGTTTCCGGGATAAGGGCAGCCGTCTGCCACGATACCTATACCGCCCAGATGAGCCGCAGTCACAATGATGCCAATATCTTATGCCTGGGAGATCGCGTCATAGATAAACAGTTAGCCCACAGAATAGTGGAAGTCTGGCTTAATACTCCCTTCTCCGGGGAACGCCACGCCCGCCGCCTTAAAAAGATTGAGGAAATTGAGAAGTGTGGAGAGATAAGATGAAAGAGCTGAAAGTGACTGATCCGGAGATTGCTTGTGCTATCCAGCTTGAGGAGGAAAGGGAGAGGGGGAAGCTTAACCTCATTGCCTCAGAGAACTATGCATCTGCGGCTGTCTTGGAAGCACAGGGGTCAGTTCTCACCAATAAATATGCTGAAGGTTATCCTGAGAGGAGATGGTATAGTGGCTGTCAGCATGTAGACGAGGCCGAGCGCTTAGCTATAGAGAGGGCAAAGAAGCTCTTTGGAGCCAGGCATGTCAATGTCCAACCACATTCTGGCTCACAGGCCAATATGGCCGTCTATTTCGCCGTCTTAAAGATGGGGGATACCATTTTAGGAATGGATTTAGCTCACGGCGGGCATCTTACCCATGGGGCGGCGGTGAATTTCTCTGGACTCTATTTTAAGATTGTTCCCTATGGTGTGGATAAGGAAAGCGAGACTATAGATTTCGACCAGGTCCGCCGCTTAGCTAAGAAACATAAGCCGAAGATGATTGTGGCTGGAGCCAGTTCCTATCCCCGGGCAATAGACTTTAAGACCTTCAGGGAAATAGCCGATAGTGTGGGAGCTTATCTTATGGCTGACATCGCCCATATTGCTGGTCTGATAGTGGCTGGACTTCATCCAGGTCCCATTCCTGCGGCTCAGTTTGTAACCACTACTACCCATAAGACATTGCGTGGTCCCCGGGGAGGGATGATTATGTGCCACAAGCAATTTGCCGAGAGAATAGATAAGATGATCTTTCCTGGAATTCAAGGGGGACCTTTGATGCATGTTATTGCAGCCAAGGCAGTTGCTTTCAAGGAGGCAGAATCACCGCGCTTTAAGGATTACCAGCGTAGAACAGTGGATAATGCCCGAGCCCTGGCTGAGGGGTTAAAGAAAAGGGGGTATAGATTGGTCTCAGGAGGGACGGATACCCATCTCATCTTGGTAGATTTAAGGGATAAGGGTCTGAGCGGTAAGGAAGGGGAAGAGGCACTTGAAGAGGCTGGAATTACCGTAAATAAGAATAGTATCCCCTTTGATGAGCGGCCTCCCTCTACGACCAGCGGCATCCGGCTGGGCACACCGGCTATAACCACTCGGGGGATGAGGGGGGAGGAGATGGATACCATCTCTACTATGATTGATGAGGTTCTGCGAAGTCCCAAAGAGGCTAAGGTCCTGGAGAGGGTGAGAAGAGAGGTAGAAGAACTCTGCCGGAGTTTCCCGCTTTATGCCTAATATGCCTAAGAAAAAGGTTAAAAAGAAGGTTGCTCGACCCCCCTGGGATGATTATTTTTTAGGTGTTGCTGAGCTCATCTCCAGACGCTCTACCTGTTTGAGGAGGAAGGTAGGAGCGATTATCGTTAAGGAGCGCCGGATTCTCTCTACCGGCTACAATGGAGCTCCAGCCGGTCTCCAACACTGCATAGAGGCGGGTTGCCTTAGAAAGAAGAAAAAAATTCCTGCCGGTGAGCGACATGAGCTTTGCCGAGGGCTTCATGCTGAGCAAAATGCCATTATCCAGGCGGCATTATATGGCGTAAGTATAAAAGAGGCAACGCTTTACGCCACCCATCATCCCTGTAGCGTCTGCACCAAAATGATCATCAATGCTGGTCTCAATAGAGTGGTTATTGCTAAAGGCTACCCGGACAAGATGGCCTCGGAGATGCTTAAGGAAGCGGGAATCTCCGTCGAGAAAAGAAAAATTTTTTTCTCTTGACATACTAAATGTTGGGTGGTAAAATTCAGGACATCTCGATATAGAGTGTTTATCAATTGATAGTAGGTAATATCTGCATTAGCCTGCCTCCAGAGCGGGTATGGCCAGGAAAGGAAAGTCAGCAAGATGCGCTGCCCCTATTGCAATTTCCTCGAGGACAAAGTAGTTGATTCCCGCTCCAGTCGTGATGCCTTGGTAGTGAGACGCCGACGGGAGTGTCTTAAATGCAGACGCCGTTTCACCACTTACGAGCGCCAGGAGGAGATTCCCCTCATGGTCATCAAGAAGGATAACCGGCGGGAATCCTTCGAGCGGCAAAAGGTTTTAAATGGAATCGTCAAGGCCTGTGAGAAGAGGCCAATCAGCGTAGCCAAGATGGAAGAGCTGGTAGACGAAATAGAAAGGAGCCTGCGCAGCAGACTGGAGAGAGAATTGGCCTCAAGCGAGATAGGGGAATTGGTGATGAAAAAATTACAGGACCTCGACGATGTAGCTTATGTCCGTTTTGCCTCAGTATATCGCCAGTTCAAGGATATAACCGATTTTATGAAAGAAGTGAAGGGTATATTAAAATAAGTGATGCGGTAATATGTCAAGAGAAAAATTAGCAAGAATTTCCCTTTCAGTAG
>JAJOKU010000129.1 GCA_021129695.1 candidate division NPL-UPA2 bacterium | reverse complement strand
CTTTAAAGAGCAATAGTATTCCCACTATCCCGAATTCTCCTAAGGTTCTTACTGCAGCTCTACGCCGCTCAATGGAAGGGCTATCTAACTCTTGCTTCCATTCCTGGAGTGTTCGTCCCTCAAAGCGAACCTCCAATCCTGGCCGAATTGCTTCTTCTGATGGGACTTTTATTCTCTCATCTTCTTTAATAATCTCCTCTATCCTTTCCAGTCCTGGCCGAACTGCCTCTTCTGGTGGGACTTCTGGACGGCGCTCCGTGTAGATTGCGATACCTAAACTAACTGCCAATATAATAACAAGACCCCAGGTTATCTTAGCTATTTTCTTTCCTTTTTTTGTTCAGTCCCGGGGACAGTTCCGATTCTACGAGCTAATGCTCCGCCCTCTGCAATCTGAAAGATTGCGAGGACTTAGTCTTGGAAATGCTTCGCATTTCTCAGGGTAAATCTGGGAGAGTCCCCTCATATCCTTCTTTATTCGGTCAGTTCCAAGAATTTTTTTTCGTTAATGACCTTGACTCCAAGCTTCTTTGCCCTAGCCAGTTTTGAGCCAGGCTCGGTGCCGGCCACTAAATAATCTGTCTTTCTGCTTAGACTGGAGGAGGCCTTTCCGCCCAATTCTTTCACTCTAACCTGAGCCTCATCCCGGCTCATAGAAGAGAGGGTACCAGTGAAGACAAAGGCGACTCCGCTAAGCTTCCCCCGAGCAGCTACTTTTTCTACGGGGCGGAATTTCACTCCTCCTTCTTTCAACCTTCTTATGATTTCTCTGTTGCCTTCATTTCGGAAGAACTCATGGACCGTGCCGGCTACAATGGGACCGATCTCATGGATTCCTTCGAGTTCTTCCAATTTAGCCCTTATAAGAGCATCCACTGTTCCGAATTCTTCAGCCAGAACTCTGGCTACATGCTCTCCTACATGGCGTATTCCTAAAGCATAAATAATTCGAGATAGATTCCTGTCCTTGCTTGCTTCAATGGCATCAATGATGTTCTGAGCACTCTTTTCAGCCATTCTTTGCAGTCCAATCAATTGCTCTTTCTTCAAGAAATAAAGGTCGCTCACATTCTTCAGGAGCCCTCGCTCAATCAGCTGGTCTATCAATTTCGGGCCTATTCCTTCAATATCCATAGCTCCCCTGGAGGCAAAGTGCTTTATCCATCTCTCTACTTGAGCTGGGCAGGATATGTTAATACAGCGTCGGGCTACTTCTCCTTCTGACCTTATCACCTCCGCGCTGCAGACCGGGCAGGTCCGCGGCATTTTGAATTTTCGCTCTTTACCGGTTCGCCGCCCGGGAATTGGTTTCACTACTTCTGGAATGACATCGCCCGCCCGTCGAACTATCACATAATCTCCCATGCGAATATCCTTCTCGGCCATCTGGTCTTCATTATGTAAGGTAGCCCTGGAGATAGTCACCCCGCCTACCCTGACTGGCTGGAGCTTTGCTACCGGAGTAAGAGTGCCTGTCCTTCCCACCTGGACATCTATATCGATAATTTTGGTAGCCTCCTCCCGCGGTGGGAACTTATAGGCTATTGCCCAGCGGGGTTCCCTGGTTCTTGCCCCTAATTTTTGCCTGAGGTCAAAGCGATTCACTTTCAAAACTATCCCATCCACCTCAAAGGCGAGTTTCTCTCTCTCCTCAGTCAGTTTATCATAATACTCAAATACTTCTTCTAAGCTTTCACAGAACTCGGCTCTGCCGATTGCTCTCAGTCCGAGTTCATTTAAAGCTTTAAGCATTTTCAGATGGCTTTCCAACTCAATTCCTCTTATCTGTCCCACATCATAGAGGAATATATTCAGACTGCGGGAGGCGGTTACCTTAGGGTCCAGTTGCCTCAAGGAGCCGGCAGCCGCATTCCGAGGATTGGCAAAGAGCTTCTCTCCTCTTTCAGCTTGCTTCCTGTTCAACTGCTCAAATTTCCCAAGCTCCATATAGACCTCTCCCCGCACTTCTAAGTAATTGGGGACGTGTTTTCCACTGAGCCAGGTCGGAATATCTTTTATCGTCTTAAGGTTCCAGGTGACATCCTCACCTACGGCACCATCGCCTCTGGTCGAACCCCTTACAAATAAGCCTCCCTCGTAAACTAACTCAACAGCACAGCCGTCCAGTTTTGGTTCTGCTACTAATCCTACCTTTTCAGTAGCTCCCAGACCTCTCACCACCCTTTCCATCCACTCCTTCACCTCGTCTCGGTCAAAGGCATTTCCTAAGCTGAGCATAGGGATGGTGTGAGGAACAGGGTCAAATGTCTTTGAAGGGGGTGCTCCAGCGCGCTGGGTGGGAGAATCAGAAGTAATTAAGGAGGGATATTCCTTCTCCAGCTCTCTGAGCTCTCTCATCAGCCGGTCATATTGGGCATCAGATATCTCCGGATCATCCAATATGTAATAACGGTAATTATGGTAATTTATCTGGGACCGGAGTTCCTGAATTCTTATGCTTACTTCTTTCAAAACTTTTGAGCTCAATTTACCTAAACCTGAATTATAATATGCATCTTTGGAGGGAAAAGTCAAGAGTGAGCAAACCTCGTTGACAGAAAGAGGTAGCACGAGTTACGCATTATTTTTAGATGTCAGAAATGTAACCCTTTCAATTACAAAGAGTTATGAGAAACATGGCGCTATTTGACTGTAAAATAAGTTTTACTGTAACCCATTGATTATCAAATAGTTACAAAAAGGGTGCGTAACTCGTGAGAGGTAGATATGGTTTTTCTCTGATGCTGAGGTTTAGCCTCCAGAAAGCCCTCAAAAAAAATTGACAAGGCCTTATCCTTCAGTAAAGTCATGGATGATATCAAAAAAAACACAGGAAGCTTAGCCACAAGTAATATTTCTACATCCTATCTAGTTCTTCAATCGCCTCACTAACAATACCATTCATTAGCTCTTCTACGGATACAATCTTTTCCACTTTTGAAACATTGGTCCCGGCAAATACAACCGCGTTATCCAAATCACCGATTACAGCATTAAATAAGGCTTTGGCTATGCAATAAGGGGCAGTCTTAGGATCACAGGTTCTAATGCACCGATAATTACATTTGACTGGTACTCTGTCACCATATATTACTCTATCAATAAGCTCAGTCATTATTGCTCTTCCCGGCATACCAACAGGACTCTTTATAATAACAACGTCCTCTTTCTCAGCGGCGAGATATAGTTGCTTGAATTCATCTGCTACAGGGCACTCAAAGGTAGCAACAAATCGAGTCGCTATTTGCACGCCCTTTGCTCCCAACCCAAGAAATTTAGCAACATCTTTGCCGTCAAATATCCCTCCTGTGGCTATAACTGGCATGTTTATGCCCAATTCTCTTTCGTATTCTTTAACTACTTTCAAAACATCTACTACTAAACTCTCAAGTATATTCTCTTTATTGAATCCCAACTTCCGCAGATCTCCCGTTCATAAACATTCACTACCGACGGAGAGGC
>JAJOKU010000155.1 GCA_021129695.1 candidate division NPL-UPA2 bacterium | reverse complement strand
AAAGATAAGGAAAGGGAGAAGGAAATCAATCCCTTTTCCGCATCCTCGGTAAGAGAGAGCAATCTGGCCCTGCCGATGGCCTCGTCCCCCTCCAGCCGGGCTAAAAGGCGGCCTATCTCCTCCACCCCACCTTTCCGGGATAATAGATAGGCCTCTAAAATAATCTGCCGGGACCCCTGGCTGTGGAGACGCCCAATGACCGTCCCCGGGGGCAGAAGCTGTTTCAGGGTAGCTAACCTCTCAGCCCAGAAGACACGCTCAGCGCCGACCTTTCTGAGCAGGGAAAGCCTCTTTTCTCCCCTTCTCAACCTTTCCCCTATTTCCGCCATCCTCTCCGCACCCACCCCCAATTTCTCTATCTCTCCCCGGAGACGGCTGAGCTCCCCTCTCCCGGCCCTGATAAAGTAACTGTTAGCTAAATAAAAGGAAAATATCACCAGGAGAGAGACGCTGAGGATAAGGGAAAATAGATAAAAGAGAAAATGTTTTACCCGCCTTTCCCGGGAATAGATAGCCCGGCGGCGAATGAGGTTAATCTGGTAGTTCATAAGATAACCCTCCCTACGGTCGGGAGTTTACAGTGAACAGTTTACAGTAAAAACTGGTAGCCGCAGGCTTTAGCCTGCGCAAGATAACGCAGACTAAAGTCTGCTACTCCTATTTGGATTAGCAGGTTTTAACCTGCGTCCGATTGAAATTCCGATATCATATTAATGAGGGCATAAAATAGTTCACATTTCAGAGATTCCTGTCTGATACTACGGGCCGGTGTAAAATGGGAACTATTTAGTGCTCCCCGTAATAAGATAACCCTTACTTCGTTCGGCAATTTAGCAATTTAGCAGTATACCTCGCTCCGCAGGGCCAGGCCCAGGGCCACGGAAAAATGCCCCCCTTCCTTTTCCGCTAATTGCCGTAGGCTCGCGGCCTCCCGGTAATGTCCGATCTTCAGCAAGGGATTCCATTTCTCCGGAAGGGCGGGCATATTCTCCTGGAAATATTCATACACGGTTGGTATTTCCCCAGCTCCTCCGCCCAGAAGAATGCGGTCTATCTTTTTAATCTTATCCCGGGTCTGATAGTATTCTAAGGAACGTTCTATCTGGGTGAGCACTTCTATCCCCTTTACCGGGGAAGAACTATCCCCGGAGGGAGGGAGAAGCTCCCGGCTCCCCTGAGGAATATCCCGCAAAAAGGGAGACCCTCCCTCTTTAACCAGGGCTAAATTGATGAAGGAGGTTCCGATATTGAGGATGAGAAGGCTCTCCTTCCTTTTCATTTCTCCCAACTGGATAACCCCATTTAAGAGGGCCAGAGAATCAATATCCATACACCGGGGAGAAAGCCCGGCCCTTTCCACCAGTCCCACCCGCCGGGCCACCGCCTCCCGGGGAGCTGATACAAACAGGACCGAGACCTTTTCTGCCCCCTCAGGTCTAAAGATCTTCACCTCCGACTCCATCCCCTCTAAATTGGGAATCAATTGACTCACCTCTAAGAGAGCAGCCTCCTTTGCTTCCTCATCGGAAAGGGCCGAGGGAAACTCCAGACGCTGAACCGTGGGGGGGGAACCCAGGTTGATAACTACCTCTTTGGTGTTTATCTCCTGGCATCCTTCCTTCCTGAGGTCAGCAATCAGGCCTATTACTCCATCCTCCCCCGGAGCCGAAATCTCCCGCAGCCCGGCCCATTTGAGGAGCGGTTCCCCCGAGGAGTAATCCACGGCCACTAACTTGATGAACCTCGTCCCTATATCCAGACCCAGGCTTTCCTCGGTGATACCTCTTAACTCCCGGGTGAGCCTTTCCTTTCCCTTTCTATAGAGCCTGAGGAGAGAATTCTTAATCACTTTGGCGGCACCTCCCGCCATTCCTCCACCGCAACATTATCCCGGGCCGCTGGAGGAGGGGGTGGCGGGGGAGCAGTCACGGTGATATTTACCGAATCGCTATCCTGACCTCCCCGACCGTCAGTAACAGTTACCGTCACGGTGTAGGTGCTCGGCGTTTGCGGGGCCGTCCAGGTAACCGAGGGGCGACTTGATGATGGCGAGACCCGGCCGCCAGTTGCCGTCCAGGAGTAAGTAAGCGAGTCGCCATCAGGGTCAGAGGCAACGACAGTAACAGTAGAAGTACCCTCGGGCTCCACCGAGGGGGGATCAGCCCTCAGCGAGCGAATCACCGGTGGTCTATTGGGCGGTGGAGGAGGTGGCTCCGGCGGCTCCGGGTCGGGAGGAGGAGGTGCTGGCACACAGCCGGCGACCAGGAGAAGAGCTACCCCTAATAATCCCCACCTTAACCAAAAACTTCTTTTATACTTTTCCATAATCCTTCCCTCCTTCCTCTGGGGTTAAAACTCAACCACGGATTTAAATTTTGATTTGTCATTTTGCATTTTGATTTTTGCACTTGACTAACGGGGTTCGGTGAGTACTTACCTAAGTTATACCCCATAACCTGACGATTTGTCAAGGTAACCCTCACTTCGTTCGGGAGTTCACAGTGAACAGTTTATAGTAAAAATTGGTAGCCGCAGGCTTTAGCCTGCGCACCCCCCCGCTTAAGGTCTGCGGGGGCAGGCTCTAAAGGATGCGGCTACCTCCAAGATAACGCAGACTAAAGTCTGCTACTCCTATCTGGATTAGCAGGTTTTAACCTGCGTAAGATTAAAGTGCTAAGTTTCTTCTGCATCCTCTATCCTTAAAAGTCCTCCGGCAATAAGGCCCGGTCGGTAATCTTTATCTCGTCCAGGTCCCCCCGGAAATAATTCTCTCCCCAGCGGGCAAAATACAGAGGGGTATCATCAAAGGTAATGGTATCCTCGGCGCCGATATCCCTGGTTCCTCTGAGGACACCCTGGTGATAAATCCTGAGATGGCGACCATCAAAGGTTCCCGTTATCCGATGCCAGTGGCCGTCGGCGAAGCCACCTCCCCGGGTATAGGAGACAAATTGCACCCCTCTCGTCCTCAGCCGGACATAGAAGGAAATCGTCCTGGAGGCGTTGGTAAGATAGGTTCCGTAGCGATAGGGGTCGCCCTTCACCACCATAAACTGGTCGCTCTGGGGAGAGGTGGTCCGGAACCAGTGGTCCAGGGTAATCTCATAGAGCAGGTTGAGGGTGGGGTCTGAGGGAACCTCCACATATTGTTCCTCGTCATCATCAAAGCGGAGAGCCGAGCCTTCCCGGCCCGGGACCCAGTCAGCATAGTTGATAATCATCCCGTGATTCTTCTCCCGGGTGGAGTCATAAGCAACATCTCCCTCTCCCTCATCAAACTTCCAGAAGCCAACTACATTGCCCCGGTCAACTAACTCTACCTGGACGGCCCTTTCCCGGTCCTTTACCTGGGCAGTAGAGGTAACCGTTATCCGATGTCGGGAGCGGGGACCCAGGACCACGCTATAGCTCCCGGCTCCCAGGGGTTCGTCCGTATAGAGATGGGCAGGCGGCTCCTGCCTCCAGTCCGTATGTCTTCTTAACTCCCAGATAGCCCTTTCCACACCAGCCTCGGCTAACTGCAGGGCCTGTGCCGAGCGAATACCTCTTATGGTCAGGGA
>JAJOKU010000108.1 GCA_021129695.1 candidate division NPL-UPA2 bacterium | reverse complement strand
GCTCTTCCGTCGGAGAGCCAGATGAAAACTGGCGAAGTGCGGAAGTTGGGTTATACCACAAAACAGTTGATTAGCTTTGACATCTTCCCTCACTTATGTTAAATTAAATGAGGAGGAAAAGTTATGGATCAAGTCTACATGTTCACATTTCGAAACCTTAAATGGATATTTGCCGGGATATGTTTCGCTCTGCTCGCAGAAGGAATCATCTGGTTCTTCATCCCCGGCAAGATCACTCATTGGGTAAGTAACATATCTAAGGTAAATCTTCGGATTCTGGGAGCCATTGAGATTATCGTCTCCCTTGGGCTACTCTACCTCATCATCTACCATTAGCCCGCCTCCCTAGCCCCCCTTCTTGCTTTCGCAAGAAAGCAGGGGAGGCAGGGACTTTATCTCCCTAGAAATTGTGAAACAATTTCCGGGACTTAATCCTGGAAATGCTTCGCATTTCACAGGGCCGGAAATCCTTCGGATTTCTCGGGGCTGTATGACGAGCCCGCTTTAGCGGGTGAGGAATTTTCTTGAGAAAGGTATGAATAAAGCGGGCTAAAGCGCAATGGCCAGGATAACTAATATCAGGATAGAGATGATTTGAATCCGTTTATCCTCGGGAGTAAGTTGATAGCCCTCTTCCTTGCCTTCGTCCTCTCCTTCCTCCTCAGCCTGACTGATTCCAGCCAGTAGAATTAAAGTGAGGATAAAGCCAATGAGGAGAAAAATCATGAGCTTCTTCATGTCAGTTCCCCTTTAACAACCTCACGGCCGGCATCCTCCATTTTTCGCCTTTCTGGTTTATCTTCTCTTATAATCGGGACATTGAGTAGCGTTTGGCCTCTCCCTGCGGGTGCAGACATTTCCCCAGTCATATTTACAGGTGTCGCAGAGGAACTCACCGCTTGAGAGAAGCGACCTTATTCTCTGCCATAGTTTCTTCAAGGTTCCACGCATGGCATCAGCTTCATTTCAGGTAAGTGCATCTCTTTAATTTCCTTACTCCATCTTCGGTAATCGGCTAATTTCCAGGCTTTCTTGCTTCCCTCCCTGCCCATGGCCAATTCCTCAACTCCGCATTTAGCTTCCCGGCAGTCTAAACAGGCACCGTTACAATCGGCCGCCGCCTTAAATTCCTTTCCATCTCTAATGTAGATGGGGATATTTATCCCTTCGCAGTTGGTTGAATTCATGAACTCCCGATTTAAGCCCACTGACTCTCCATCAATTAGTTCATACTCCATACACAAGGCAAAGGTTACTGCTTTCCTCTCGCAGATATTTCTCAGTAAATCAAATAGACCTTTACGATAGTAGATACTGGCATGGTAAGACCCGTCAATGATTTCATTGTATAGCTGGCTGTAGTCGGAAAGCAGGCCTGCTCCAAAGTTACGGATGAGGTCTTTTACATCTCCGTATATAGAAAGGGGAATGTCTAAGCAACTGGCCACAATGTGGCGGGCTCCACTGTCAATGGCCCGGGATATGAGAGCTTCTAAGTCCTTCCTCTTATCGGTAATATAAGGTAGAATGGGGTCAAGGCGGCAGACGCAGTATATTCCGGCCTCAGACAGGCGCTTCAAATTGACAAAAAGCTCCTCAGTGGAAGCTCCTTCAGACATAAAGAGGGAACGAATCTCATCGTTCAAAGTGAGAATTGATACCTGGCCAAAGGAATGCTCACTTCCCTTAATCATCTGGATGGCTTCATCTGGAATGACTTCCTTAGTAATGAATTCAATGGGGATGTTGCGGGAGATGAATTCCTTGATTATCTTCTCAGAGAGCTTGTATCTCTCATTTAGCGGCTGGAAGGGGTCGGTGACCGGAGAAAGGTAACCACAGGAGGCAACGGAGATGCTATCCAGCTCATCTGCTACAACCTGGTCAAAATCTTTGCAGACGGTAACTACTCCCTCTTCCTTGAAAAGTTGAAAATAGCCAGGTAGAGCATGGGCATAGCAAAAATGGCAGTTGAGGCTACATCCGTTGTAGGGATTGATGAGAAGGCGCTCGGCGGTGCACTCCCTCTTGCCAGGCCACCAGCCGTGAAGTTCCTTGGAGGAGCTGACCAGGATATGAGGCCGTGGCTCCTCTATTACCTCGTATTCCCTTTCCTTCTTTCCAAACTGTACCTTTGCTTTCCTGCTCATATCAATAAATTGTCTCCTCCGTCTCTGCATTAAAGACAATGACTTTGCTCTCATCAGGATGAATACTTACTAATTCCTCCACCTTCACCCCTATTTGCATACCATTTATGGCCATCGCCTCCTCCTTCCCAATCCTTAAAAATATGGCCTGCTTGCCAGCGGCCAGAAGCGGCTCCCATCCTTCTACCACCGCTTCCAGTCCTCCCCCGCCCTCCTTGCTTACGGTCAAATGCTCCGGCCTTAAGCCGACAATGATTCTGAATCCCTCCTCTATCCTATCTGCCACCTGGGGTGGAAGCTTAATCCAATAGTCTCCGAGGTCGAGCTGGCAATACCCCTGAGAGAACTTTCCCCGGAAGAAGTTCATTCCCGGCTCCCCTAAGAAGGAAGCAACGAATACATTGACCGGTCTGGAATATAACTCATTAAATGTTCCCACCTGCTCTAATCTACCCTCCCTCATCACCGCAATTCTATCTCCAAAGAATATGGCCTCCTTCTGATCATGGGTAACATAGATGGTGGTGATCTTAAATTGCTTCAGAAGTTTTCTTATCTCGTGTCGGGTCTTATTCCTCAACTTAGCATCTAAGTTGGAGATGGGCTCATCCAAGAGGAATATTCTCGGCTTCCTGATTATGCAACGAGCTAAAGCTACCCGCTGGCGTTCTCCTCCAGAAAGATTCCGAGGAAATCTCCCTAAGAGAGCTTCAAACCCTATTCCCATTATCCGGGAGGTAGCTCTTACCTCCTCATTTATATCTTTTTCCCTCCATCTCCTCAGCCTGAAATAGAAAGCAAGATTGTCTCTACTTTTAAAGTGGGGATAGAGAGCATAACTCTGAAAGACCATGCCAATTCCCCGGTCTCTGGCCGCAACATCGATCATCGGCTCTTCATCAAAGTAGATCTCCCCTTCATCCACCGGCACGAGGCCTGCAATTACCTTAAGCAGAGTAGTTTTTCCACAGCCAGTCGGTCCCACCACGCTCAAACTCTCCCCCTCCTTCACCTCCAGGCTGAAATTGTCCAGAGCCTTTCTCTTCTTCCCCTTATCTCTAAAGCTCTTTACCAAGCCCTTTAATCTAACTGAGGCCATTGTCCTGCCCCATCTCCACTACTACCTTCCCTCCCCGGCCTATTCCTAAAGCCTGGTGAGCATTTTCTCCCACATAACTATCTTTCACTCCAAAGTCAGTTAAAAGCGTAATTGCTCTCATGTTGACAAAGCCCTGTAAATGGAAAACTTCCCAGCACAATTTTACCATAACCTCATACGAAAATAAAGGAAAAATTTGTTGTTTGTGTTGATTGCTCTATTCATTTTTTGCTTCCATGAAAAAAATTATTTTGTCAAGCCCTAAATGACCGTGACTGAAAAACCGAATCGATTTTTTCCCCACCCATAACCCCCTCAAAATAGCTTA
>JAJOKU010000091.1 GCA_021129695.1 candidate division NPL-UPA2 bacterium | reverse complement strand
TATCCCGGAAATTCTACGAATTTCTCGGGGCGAAGGGCCGCATAATTAAAACGCTGAGCGTTTTAATTAGAGATTGCCCTGAGAAATGCAGAGCATTTCCATGACTTAAGTCCTCGCAATCTTCCAGATTGCAGAGGGCGGGGTAGCCCGTCTTGGTCTAATTTCAGGGAGGTATAAATAAATCGGGCTAATGGGTTTAAGTTGCGCAGTTATTGGCCTTCCCAATGTAGGAAAATCTACGGTATTCAATGCTCTTACCCGGGCCACTGCTTCAGTTTCCAACTATCCCTTCTGTACTATTGAACCAAACGTTGGCCTGGTAACCGTTCCCGATGAGAGATTGGAGAGATTAGGGGCTATAGTTAAATCAGAAGATTTAACCCCCACTACTATTAAGTTCCTGGATATCGCCGGCTTAATTAAAGGAGCAAGCAAGGGGGAAGGACTGGGAAACCAATTCTTATCCCATATTCGGGGAGTGGAAGCTATGGTGCATGTAGTTCGCTGCTTCCAGGATAGAAAGGTGGCTCATATTGAGCCGGATATCGCTCCCCAGCGGGATATTGAGATGGTTAATTTAGAATTAGCTTTAGCCGATTTAGAGTTGGTGGAGCGACGCTTAGAGAAGGTGGAGAAATTAGCCCGGAGCGGGGAACACGTAAGAGTGCTGCAAGCGGAGGTCGAGGAGGAAAGAGAATTGCTCACCAGGATTAAATCAGTGCTGGGGGAGGGTAAATCAGTTCGTTCCCTTAGCCTGAGTGTGGAGGAGTCCCATTTAATAAAGGGACTCGGTCTCTTAACCTCAAAGCCGGTCATCTATTTAGCCAATGTAGGGGAGGATATGTTATCCACTCCCGATGATGCCTACCTGAAAAAGGTTAAGGAAGTGGCTGAGAAGGAAGGGACAGAGGTAATGGCCGTTCCGGCCAAGTTAGAGGCGGAGATGGCCGAGTTGGGAGAGGAGGAAGCCAGGGAGTTCAGGGAAGAGATGGGCATTTCCCAAGATGGGCTCAGTAAATTGATTCAGGCCTGTTATTCATTATTAGGTTTAATCACCTTCTATACGATAGCTCAGGGCAAGGTTAGAGCCTGGACGGCAGTTAAAGGGACGAAAGCGCCGGAGGCCGCTGGTAAGGTCCATTCAGATATGAAGACTGGCTTCATCCGGGCCGAAGTCATTCCCTTTGAGGATTTAAATGAGCAGGGTTCGCTAACTCTATCCAGGGAGAAAGGTCTGGTTAGAACAGAGGGGAAGAATTACACGGTGCAGGATGGAGAGGTCATCTACTTTCATTTCCACATTTAAGAAATTATAAACCACAGAGGCCACAAAGAATTTATATTTAAGGTAGTGTGACGTTTCTCTTGACAAGGCCAGCCATTGCCTATAAGATATTCAGGCAGGATTAGGGAGGTAAATTATGTATCGGGCTACTACTATTCTCTCTGTGAGGCATAAGGGGAAGGTTGCTCTGGGAGGAGATGGGCAGGTCACCCATGAGGCAACCATTATGAAGGCAAGAGCAAATAAAATGAGGAGGATGGCGGAGGGTAAGGTCTTGACTGGCTTTGCCGGGACGGCCGCTGATGCCTTCACCCTTTTTGAAAAATTTGAGGGAAAACTTGAGCAGTATGGTAAGGACCTATGTCGGGCCGCGGTGGAGCTGGCCAAGGAGTGGAGGACAGATAAGATATTGAGGAGACTGGAGGCAATGCTTGCCGTAGCTGATAAGGACCATTCCCTCATCATCTCCGGAAATGGAGATGTAATTGAGCCTGACGATGGAGTGCTGGCTATCGGCTCCGGCGGTCCCTATGCCCTGGCCGCCGCCCGGGCCTTAGTCAAATACTCTTCGCTTTCAGCGAAGGAGATTGTCCAGCAGAGCCTCCTCATCACCGCTTCTATCTGCGTCTATACCAATGATCAGATAGTGGTAGAAGAGATATGACTGATACCTTAACTCCCAAGCAGATTGTCAAGGAACTGGACAAGTATATCATTAGCCAGGATGAAGCCAAGAAGTCAGTGGCCATTGCCCTGCGGAATCGCTGGCGACGGCAGAAGCTTCCTGCCGAGCTCCGGGATGAGGTAGCTCCCAAGAACATAATCATGATTGGCCCTACTGGTGTGGGGAAGACGGAGATTGCCAGGCGTCTGGCCCGCCTGGCTCAGGCTCCCTTTATCAAAGTGGAGGCTTCTAAATTCACTGAGGTAGGCTATGTGGGACGCGATGTAGAATCTATGGTGAGGGACCTGACCCATTTGGCGGTCAATATGATAAAAGAGGAGAGAACAGAGGCAGTTAAAGATAAGGCCGAGGAGTTGACTGAAGAAAGACTCCTTGACCTCCTCCTTCCCTCTCTTCCAGCTAAGCCTTCCCCTGACTCGACCCAGCCCGAGGCGGCAGAGGAGAAGGCTCAGAGGGAGCGAACCAGGGAGAAGATAAGGAAACAACTGCGGGAAGGAAAATTGGAGAAGAGGTTGGTGGAACTTGAGGTGAGAGACCGTTTCATTCCCATGGTGGAGATTTTCTCCAGCTCCGGGATAGAGGAGATGGACATAAATATCCATGAGATGTTTGGGAAGATGTTTCCTCAGAGGACGAAGCACCGGAAAGTGACCGTAGGGGAAGCGAAGAGAATATTAGCTCAGGAGGAGGCCCAGAAGCTCGTCAATATGGATGAGGTGGTTAGGGAAGCCATCTTTCGGGTAGAGAACTCGGGGATAATATTCTTAGATGAGCTGGATAAGATAGCCGGCCGGGAGAAGGGAGCTGGCCCTGATGTCTCCCGGGAAGGAGTGCAGCGGGACATCCTTCCCATTGTGGAGGGGACAACAGTAGCTACCAAATACGGCATGGTGAAGACGGACCATGTCCTTTTCATTGCCGCCGGTGCCTTCCATATCTCCAAGCCATCTGACCTCATTCCCGAACTTCAGGGGCGATTTCCCATTCGGGTGGAGCTGGGCAGCCTCTCCAGGGAGGATTTTAAGAAGATACTTACCCAGCCTCGAAATGCTCTAATCAAGCAGTATACTGCTCTCCTGCAGACGGAAGGCATCCATATACAGTTTACTGATGAAGCCATTGGGGAGATTGCAGGCGTGGCCTGGGCGGTGAATGCCCAGATGGAGAACATTGGGGCGCGGCGGCTTTACACCATTATGGAGAAGCTGATTGAGGACATTTCCTTCAATGCTCCTGATGTTCCCAAGAGAGTGACTATTGATGCTAAGTATATCAAGAATAGGCTCTCTAACATAGTCAAGGACCAGGATTTGAGCAGGTATATTTTATAAGTTTTCCCTTGCCAAGAACCTGGGGTTATGATATACTCTGGCAAAAATTGAAGCATAGGAAACAAAGAAATGAGGGTAGAGGCGGTGAATTTTCTTGTAGCTTAGGAAAGTATAAAATGCTTTCCTGAGCGGATTGGGGTTGCCTTACGGCACTGCCTTCGGCTGTGTTAAGGGGAACAATCTGGTTCCCCTTGAGGGGTAACAGGCGAGTCCGAAGGACACGCCGCCCTAGGGGGAACCCCTGGGAAGGAAATGCGGTGAAACAGCACTGCTTCGCGG
>JAJOKU010000024.1 GCA_021129695.1 candidate division NPL-UPA2 bacterium | reverse complement strand
CTCAAATCCCCCAATTTTTGTTTTTTTGTCAGGGGTATGAATAAAGCGGGCTTAAATAGTCATTTATTGCTCTATATAAAGTAAGATTGAAACACTCTTCACCTTTATCTTTCAGCAACTTTGCATCTTCTATTCGGTAGAGAATTTGTTGCTTTATCAAAATTAACTCTCTTTGCCTTATTGCCGGTTCAGTAAATGGTCCTTTTCCACCCTGCCAACTTTTCCTTTCCTTGTAAATCTTCTCAAGTTCATTTCTTATTTCTCTAATTGTCATAACCTTTCTTCTCCTTTCATCCAGTCCGTATAGTAGATGGACTTACTCCAAGATAATCAGCAGACTCCTTTGTTGTATATACAGCTTTATCTTCCATAGTTAACCTTCCTAAGTTTTTTATACATTTTATCACATTTATCAAGCTATAAGCATTTTATCTTATTACACTTCCCATTTCCGACAGCGGCTGCCCCAGCGGGAGAGTGGTTCGTCATTGAGAGAGAGCTGGACTACCTCACAGGAGTTAGGGCAGTCACTGCATTGAAAACTTGAAGTCCGATAATCGGCCTCGGCTACCTCAAAGCTCTTGAAGCGCGTCTTCTCTCCTCTCAGAGCAGTTTCCTCCCTGGCTAAAATGGCCACTCCAATAGCACCCATCAGGACATAGTGAGGAGGAACAGTCACTTCCTGCTCCAGTTCCGATTCAAAGGCGGCCTTAATCCCTCGATTGGCGGCCACTCCTCCCTGGAAGACGAAGGGAGGGAGGAGTTCTTTCCCCTTGGCCACATTATTCAGGTAGTTACGGACTAAGGCCTGGCAGAGTCCGGCAATTATATCCTCCCGATTGTGACCGGTCTGCTGCTTGTGGACCATGTCAGTCTCAGCAAAGACGGTGCAGCGTCCAGCAATTCGAGCTGGATTATGGGCCCTCAGGGCATATTCTCCAAATTCTTCAATGGGTAGGTTGAGTCTGGCCGCCTGGTGGTCAAGAAAGGAACCCGTCCCGGCGGCACAGACAGTATTCATGGCGAAATCCACTACTACTTGATCCCGGATAATAATGATCTTAGAATCCTGTCCACCGATCTCAAATACAGTCTGCACCTGCGGGATGAAATAGGAAGCGGCCACGGCATGGGCGGTGATCTCGTTCTTGATGATATCGGCTCCCACTAAAGTTGCTGCTAAATAACGTCCACTTCCTGTCGTTCCCACGGCCTCCATTGGCATTGCCTGGTCCAATCTTCCCTCTATATCCTTCAAACCATCTTGCACCACCTTAACTGGATTTCCTCCCGTTCTCAAATAGTTATCGGCTATCACCTCATTTTCCTCATTGATAACTACCATCTTGGTGGTCACCGAACCAACATCAATCCCTAAATAACCTTTCATCGCCTAAAACCTCCGATTCTTTAACCCTTCCACCATAGATGGGGCATTTTTGAGAGAGCATTGGGAGCGCAGCGTCAGTCTATCTCTTCTTCCTCCTGATCATGTCCAGGAAAGCTTCTACTCGAGTCACTACCCCGGTTTCATCACTGTGTTCATCTAAGATAAGAGACATGTAGGGAATATCCTTGTGTCTCTCGGCTTCATCCTCTATAAGAACCCCAAGTAAAGAATCCGGACCGCATTCGAAAGCGATGCAGGATATTACGCCATCCACCTCACCGCCGTTGAAGAAATGAAAGGCCGCTCCCACCATTCTGCGTCCAAATGTCCAGAAGATCTCAGTCCTCCATCGGGAGGCTTCTTTCTCCATGATGGAGGAGGGAAGCATCTCCGCGGTAATCACTGACGAGCCCAATTGCCGCAGCTTTTCCATCAAATTCATATTTAGGTAACCATCATAGAGATTGTAGGGACGGCCGATAAGAGCTATCCTTAATTCCTCGTTTTTCGTTTTTCGTTCGCTTGCAGCACTCGTAAGACGTGTTTCGTTTTTCGTTTTCAATGCTTCCATGGCCTCTGAGGGAGTAAGTCCCTTCTGCATGGCCTTCCTGAACTCATCCTGTCTTTGCTCGGCCTTCTCAAATGCCCGGCGGATAGTTCGAGAACTTCTATTAAGCTTTCTTCCCAACTCCCGAAAAGACCGATAAGGACTGATTCCCGCCTTTAGATCAAAACAGGTATCCAAGAGGGGAGGGATTTTATCCAGAGAAGCTCTAAGCATATCAGGGAGGCCAATAAGCTTCGGGCAGGTGAAGGCATCTTCCTCAACGCTCACTAAACGAGGGACAAAGAGATAATCAACTTTATCAGCGAGCTCCATCACATGCCCGAAGCAGAGCTTTACCGGGAGACAGATGTCATCCACTGCCTTCTTCACTCCATTCTCCAGTATCTTCTTATTGGTAGGAGAAGAAAGCACTACCTCCAACCCTAACTCCTCAAAGAAGCTCTTCCACAAGGGGAAATAATGATAGTAAAGAAGGCTCCTTGGTATTCCTACGCTTGCCTTCGGCTGCCTTACGGCACTGCCTGAGAATCGGCACTGCTTTGCGGTGCTTCGGCTGTGTGCAGCACTCTTACGTGTCTTCACTGAGGTCTCCTGTTGAAGCTATGGCAGCGGGGGCAGCAGGAAAGCTTATCCTCCTCTGGGTCAAGGTAGATAAAAGTGCATATGGAGCATTGCCAGAGGCAACCTTCCTCTTGAGGGATACTTCTGTATTTCTTCTTCCTTTCTCGATGAGCCCAGCGCAGAATAAAGAAGGCTAAGAAGAGGAGAAGGTATAGGGCTAAAGATATATCTGCTTTCATAACGATATGCCTCTTATCTGCTCTCTTTCTCAAGGAGATGAGGTCTCCTGTCCGGAACCTCCCTCTTGGGAGGTAAACCCTCCCCTTCTAATAGTTGCTCTTCCTCGGCTTCGCCAACCAGGGAAGAGGCTATCTCCTCTATCCCGGTCATCGGGTCAGGTAGGGCGGCCCCAGTTTTAGTGAAAAGCAAACCTGGCCCGGCCTCAGGCTCCCTAATAGCCGGCTCCAGTTTAGGTTCTCTCTTCTTAGCTTGCCTTAGGCGGGTTTCTCTCCCTTCCTCCTCTGGAAGTTCCCCCCAGAAAGAGACCTGGATAGAGGCAATCTTCTTCGCTTGCGGCACTCTTACGTGTTTCATCTCCCGAACCCTATTCCAGGAGAAGGCATAGAGGACCATAAGGTGACCGAATAAGGAAATAAGAACTGAAATGGTAAGTATGCGTTTGGAGGACATTACTCTCTTTTCGGTTCGGTAGCCAGGGCTACTCTATTAATTCCACTCTTCTTGACCAGTCCCATAATTTCTACCACCTGATTGTAAGGAACCTCCCTATCAGCCTTAATGATTAATAGGGGATTTCTACCCTTAGCGGTGGCTAACTCCAATCCAAAGTTAAGACCTTCCCGGTTGACCTTCCTCCCATCATAGAAGATGAGGCCACTTTTGGTGAGGATGATGGTGTGGCTCGAACTGGGCTGGGCATCTCGGGTAACTGCCTGTGGCAGATCTACCCTAATACCCGATTGAAAAATGAAGCGGGAGGAGAGGATAAAGAATATGAGAAGGAGGAGAACCACATCAATTAAGGGAATAAGGTCTATCCTCCCGGCT
>JAJOKU010000132.1 GCA_021129695.1 candidate division NPL-UPA2 bacterium | reverse complement strand
AACTTGAGAATGTCCATAGTGATCATTATATACTAATGTCTTATGGACAATTCCCAAAATCAAATACGGTGAAGCACCGCCAGAGGCAGTGCCTTCGGCTGTATCAAAGATACAAACTAAAATTCAAAATTTGTTCTTTTTGATTTTTATATTCTTTTGGTATGTATTTTTGATTTTTACATTTTGCTTTTTGATTTTATTTGATTTAATATCTCTTTCAGTGTCTCCTGGGGGCCTTTCTCCGAGTTAACTGTCTCTAAGAGACTCTCCTTCCGGTAGTAGCTGAGTAGTTTTTCTGTCTCCAATCGGTATAACTCGATTCTCTTCCTGACTATCTCCTCTCTATCATCCCTGCGCTGATAGAGCTCCCCACCACAGCAGTCGCAGACTCCCTCCGCCCTCGGCGGCAAATTTTTTATGTGAAAAACGGCCTGGCAGTGACGGCACACCCTCCGGCCTGAAAGTCGTTCTATTAGAATCTTGCTGGAGGTTTCCAGGTTAATAACTAAGTTCAGGGGGCAGCCCGTCTCATTTAAAGTCCTCTGGAGAGATTCAGCTTGAGCTAAGGTGCGGGGGAAGCCATCTAAGATGAAACCACTGCGGCAGTCATCCTCCCGGATCCTAACTCCGATCACCTCAATCATCACTTCGTCTGGAACCAAGCCACCTCCCTCAACGTATCTCCTTACTTTCTGGCCTAGCTCTCGGCCCTCGGCCATAGCCTGGCGCAGGATGTCACCGGTAGATATATGAGGGATGTTCAGTTTCTCACTCAAGAGCTTCGCTTCTGTCCCCTTTCCTGACCCCGGCGCTCCCATTAGTATTATTCTCACCTTCTTCCTTTTATTCTCCCTTTCTTCATAAATCCATCGTAATGTCTCATCAATAGGTGGGACTCTATCTGTTTCACTGTATCCAGGACTACCCCAACGATGATGATAAGACCGGCCCCTCCACAGAAACTGGTAATGAGGCTTCCATGTCCCAGTCCTAATCTAATGGATACCATGGTGGGCATGATGGCAACGAAAGCTAGCATCGCTGCTCCAACCAAGGTCAGTCGGTTCATAACATAGTAGAAGTGGTCAACGGTTGGCTTTCCCGGTCTAATTCCAGGAATGAAGCTCCCATATTTTTTCATATTATCAGCAATATCAACGGGATTGAAGATTATGGCCGTGTAGAAGTAGCAGAAGAATATAATGAAGATTACATATAGGATATGCCAGACTAGCGTCCCGCTGAGAAACTCACCCACTGACCTCACCAGTTCGCTCTCAAATTGACCCAGGAAGGGGAGGAAACCGAGGATGGCCCAGGCGAACATTATGGGAATCATCCCGGCCTGATTAAGTCGCAGGGGTATATAGGTAGTCTGCTGGCCGTAGACACGCCTACCCACAATCCGCTTGGCGTGCTGAACCGGGATGCGACGTTGGGCTTGGGTGAGAATGACCACGACCGCCGTCATTAGAACAGTAAGAACAAGGAGGATAAAGGCCGCATGGGGTCTTAACATTCCATCTCTGAGTAGGACAATGGCCTGAAGAATAGCGGTAGGAATCTGGGAGATTATGTTAACGGTAATAATCAGGGAGATGCCGTTACCAATTCCCCGCTCAGTGATCTGCTCTCCCAGCCACATGACAAAGATGGTTCCCGCGGTAAGGGTAATCATAGCCATTAGTCGGAAAGACCAGCCAGGATTGGGCACTATCGGCCGGCCATCGACTATCTGCGTCTCCAGAAATCCTCGGCAGATCATCAGAGACTGTATAATACATACCACCACTGTCCCATAGCGGGTATATTGGTTGAGTTTCTTGCGACCGGCTTCCCCCTCCTTGGACAATTTCTCCAGGGAAGGGACCACCGCTGTCAGAAGTTGCATGATAATCGAGGCGGTGATGAAGGGCATAATTCCCATGCCAAAGATAGCTCCCTGGCTCAGAGCTCCCCCGGCAAACATATCGACTAAACCAAAGAGGGTTCCCCTCATTCTATCAAACCAGGCCGCCAGGACTGCCCCATCAATGCCTGGAGTTGGAATATAGCATCCTATTCTAAAAACGATTAAGAGGCTGGCGGTGAAGATTATTCGCTTCCTTAAGTCAGGTATCCGAAATGCATTTCTAAAGGTGCTAAGCATGCTCAATGACCTCCGCGGTCCCCCCCAGTTCTTCTATCTTACGCTGTCCCTCCTTACTGAATCGGTGGGCAGATACCCGCAGTCCCCTCTTAGTCAATTCTCCCTCACCTAAAATTTTGATCAGGCGCTTCCTTCCCTTGATAATTCCCTTCTGCCTCAAATTCTCCGGGGCGACCTCGGCTTTCTCATCAAATTTATTCAGACGCCCAACATTAACTCCTGTATATTCTCTCCCTTGGTGGGTGAAACCTCTTTTGGGAACCCTCCTCGTCAAAGGAGTCTGTCCTCCCTCAAAACCGGATCGAACTCCTCCTCCCCGGCGAGCCCCGGACCCCTTCTGACCTCTTCCAGATGTCTTCCCATGGCCAGAGCCAGGACCTCTTCCTATCCTCTTTCTCCTATGCTCAGAATCAGGAGAACTCTTGAGCTGGCTAAGGTTCACTGGACCCTTTCTCTCGCTCCTCGACTGCCCTGCGGATCTTTCCTAACTGCTTCAGGGCATCCATAGTCGCTTTAACTGTATTAAGAGCATTGCTTAAACCTAAGGACTTGGTCAAGATATCGCTCACTCCGACCGATTCCAGGACAGCCCTTACCGGCCCTCCAGCCTTCACTCCAGTTCCCTCCGAGGCCGGCTTGAGGAGAACTTTCCCCGCTCCCCGGTGGCCAATTACCTGGTGAGGAATGCTTCTTCCGCCGATCAAGGGCACAGCCACCAGATTCTTCTTGGCAGCTTGAGTCCCTTTCCTTATTGCCTCCGAAACCTCGTTGGCCTTACCCAATCCGTAGCCAACATGTCCCTGGCCATCACCAACCACCACCAGGGCACTGAAGCTGAACCGCCTTCCTCCCTTTACTACCTTGGCCACCCGCTTTATCTTAACTACTCTTTCCTCTAATAACTCCAGTTCATCTGCATTAACCTTGTCCATCAAGAAAATTCCTCGCTTCCTTGTTTCCTATGCTTCAAAACTTCAGGCCTCCCTCTCTGGCTCCCTCAACTAAGGCCTTCACCCGGCCATGGTAGAGGTAGCCATCCCGATCGAATACTACCTGCTTTATTTTCTTCTCCCGGCATTTCTCAGCCAGAAGCTTTCCCACGCGCTCGGCCGCTTCCACATTTCCACTATATCCCCTCCCCAGTTCCGGAGATAAGCTGGAGACAGCTAAGACTGTCCTGCCCTTCTCATCGTCCACCAATTGAGCATAAATATTTCTTAGGCTTCTAAATACACTGAGCCTGGGCCTCTCAGCCGTCCCAGATATTTTTCTCCTCACCCGCTGCCCTCGTCTCTGCCTAGCCAATTGCTTATTCTTAGCCCGCATTATTCATGCCTCGTTTGAAATTGGAACAGCCCCGAGGAATTCGGAGAATTCCCGGGATAAAGTCCCTGCCCCAACGCTTTGCTTTGCAAAGCGAAGCAGTGGGGGCGTAAATATTCATCTATGAAAGGGCGCGTCAACCCCTAAATTTTATTTTAGCCATT
>JAJOKU010000104.1 GCA_021129695.1 candidate division NPL-UPA2 bacterium | reverse complement strand
GGAATACAAATACACAATATATAGTGTCCGCAGACGTGGTTTACTGAGCTTTTACCTAAATTAAGATGGCCAGAAAAAAGAAAGATTTATCTGCCCTGTATAAGGTGGTCAGAAAGATAACCTCCTTTCTCAGTTTAGATCAGGTGCTGAGGACGCTCATTGAGGAGACTACCCTACTCTTTAACTCGGAGATAACTTCAGTGATGTTGCTCGATGAGGAAAGCAATGAGTTAGTGATTGAGGTGGCCAAGGGATTAGCCCCACGGGTAGTTAGAAATACCCGAATCAAGATGGGAGAGAGGATTTCCGGTTGGGTAGCTAAACATGGAAAGGCTATCCTGGTCAAGGATGTGGAAAAGGACCCTCGGTTTCGCAAACGCAGTCAGGAGAAATACTATACCAAATCACTAATTAGCGCTCCTATAAAGGGGAGGAAGGGAAAAGTCATTGGAGTAGTGAATGTCAACAACAAGAAAACCCGAAGGCCTTTCACCAAAAACGACTTAGAGTTTCTGCAAGGCGTGGCTTCACAAGCAGCCATTGCCATTGAGAATGCGAGGCTATATGAGAACCTACATCAAGCATATCTGCAAACTATTAGGGCTTTAGCTACAGCAATTGATACTAAAGACCACTACACCTATGACCATTCTGAACACGTGACCAAATATGCCATAGCCATTGCTGAGGAACTTGGGATTTCCAAAAGAGAGAGGGAAGAGATAAAAGAAGCCTGCCAGTTGCACGACATAGGGAAAATAGGCATTCATGACCGTATTCTCACCAAGCCGGGCAAACTCACCGAGGAGGAATGGAAAGAGATTAAACTCCATCCCCGTAAGGGAGCTGATATTCTGGAGCCGCTGGACTTCCTCAGCGGAGTCGTTGAACTGGTCAGGGAACATCATGAAAGGTATAATGGTAAAGGGTATCCAAATGGTATCAAGGGTCAGAAGATAACATTGGGAGCTCGCGTCATGGCCGTGGCTGATGCCTTTGATGCCATGACCTCAGAGAGACCTTACCGCGGAGCCCTCTCCCGCAGGGAGGCTATAGAGGAACTTAAGAAACAGAGTGGCAGTCAGTTTGACCCCCGAGTGTTAAAAGCATTCCTGGAGGTTCTGAAAAAGAAACCCCGATGGGGAATTAAAACTAAGATATCTAAGGGATGACTTGGTGTAATAAACGGGTGAAGGAAGATGCTGGACAGTAGTGTTCTGGTATTAAATCGGCTCTGGCAGGCAGTTAATGTCTGCTCGGTGCGCAGGAGTATCTCTCTCCTCTATCAAGGCCATGCTCAGGTAGTGCTCAAGGATGGGGAAACCTTCAATACCTTCGGATTTGAGGACTGGAAGGATTTCTCTATGAGCGAAGCGGCTGAGAAGGATGAGGTGATAAGAGCGGTCTCTTTCAAGCTCAGAGTTCCCCGCGTTATTCTCCTTCTCTTCTATGATCGCCTTCCCCTGAATGAGGTGAAGTTTACCCGAAAGAACATCTTCGAGCGGGATGGGAGTAGATGCCAGTACTGCGGGAAGAAATTTGACACTAAGGAACTGAATTTAGACCATGTCCTTCCCAGGGCCAGGGGAGGGGCTACTACCTGGGATAACGTGGTCTGTTCTTGCTCTTCCTGCAACGGGCGCAAAGGGAATAGGACTCTGCAAGAAGCCGGCATGCGCCTCATCAGAAGACCACGCAAGCCGAGATGGCATCCCTTCATCACCATCAGCTTCCACCGGGTAAAGCACGAGAGCTGGAACCATTTCCTGGATACCACCTATTGGAACGTGGAGTTAGAGCAGGAAAACTAAATGAATTTCATTAGATTGCTAATCCTGGCGACTTTTCTTCTAATTCTTGGGCAGGGCTCCCATGCGGATGAATTTATGGGAGTTGAGGAACTCGTGCCCGGTATGAGAGGAATCGGGAAGACCGTCTTCTCAGGGACAAAGGTGGAGGAGTTCCAGGTTGAGGTCTTAGGGGTCCTGAAGAATGTCTGGGCCAGGGGAGACCTCATCCTGATTCGGATTGAAGGTGGACCCTTAGAGAAGACAGGGGTGATTGCCGGGATGAGTGGCAGCCCCATCTACATTAATGGAAAGCTAATCGGAGCTTTAGCCTACGCCTGGAGATTTTCAAAGGAGCCGATAGCAGGCGTAACCCCGATTAAAGAGATGCTCCCCTGGCTGGAATTTGAAGAGGAACGTAAGGGCAGGGGCAACTATCCTTCCTCCTTAGAGGAGATGACAGTAAACACCGTTAGATGCATGCTATCTAACAGGGTAAATACTGATTTCTCGGGAGAGCGTCCCACCCTAAAAACTATCCAGACTCCCCTTATGCTCAGTGGATTCCATCCTCAGGTGATAAAGGAGATGGAGCCACTCCTAAGTAAATTCGGTTTCATTCCCATTCAGAGTGGAGGAACTCTCTATGATGGGAATCCGCCCCTGGAGCCCGGGTCAACAGTGGGAATCCAACTCATCCGGGGAGACCTGAATGCCTCTGCCATCGGCACTCTCACCTACCGAAGGGGCAATAGAATCTTAGCCTTTGGACATCCAGCCTTATTTGGCGGCCGAAGCGATCTTCCTCTCACCGGTGGTTATGTCCATGCCATAATGCCCAGCCAATTTATCTCCTTCAAACTTTCCTCAGCTACGAAGGAGGTTGGTCGAGTCTTCCAGGATAGGAGGACGGCTATCTCAGGACAGTTGGGAGAGTTTGCCAGGATGATTCCTTTCCAGGTAAAAATAAAGACGCAGACTGGGAAGGAAAAATATAATTTTGAAGTGATTAACCACAAGCTCCTCTCCCCCATGCTTATCCAATGGGCGGCAGTCAATTCTATCCTTTCTACTGAGAAACTTTTAGGAGAATCCACCGTTAGCCTGCGTCTGCAGGTCTCATTGAAAGGTCGTTCTCCCATCTTAATCGAGAATATTTTTTCTGATCCCAAGTCCCTCCTTTCGGTGGTTCAAGGATTGTCCCAGCCCATAGACCTCCTTATACAGAATACCTTTGAAGAGGTAGAGGTGGAGAATGTCTCCTTAGAGGTTGAGATAAAAGAAGAGAGAAAGACAGCTAAGCTTTCTGGATTTCGTCTCAGTAAGGCCAGGGTCCGACCAGGGGAGACCGTGGAAGTGATAGTTATCCTCAAGCCATTTAACGAAGAGTATGTGACCAAGGTAGTGGAACTGGTTGTGCCCGAAGATACCCCTGATGGAAAGGTGGAGATTATCGTTTCTGATGCCATTACTGCCCGCCGAGAAGAGGAAAAGAGAGCTCCCTATAAGTTCAAGCCCAAGAATCTGGACCACTTGATAAAACTTATGGAAGAGCAGGCTCGGAACACTGAGGTGATAATTAAGATGGTTCTTCCCAGGGGAGGAGCATCCATCTCGGGGGAAGAACTTCCCAGTCTGCCCGGGTCGATATTAGCTGTGATGGGTACTTCTAAGGAGGCCGGGCTGGGAGGAGTGACCAAGGCCACCAATTTAGTCGAGACTAAAATTCTGACCGATTGGGTAATCTCTACTGGAAAGCATAGCCTTTCCTTAACTGTTGAGAGCTAGAAAGGAGTAAGGCGATTTAATAACTAGCCACGCAGAGGCGGAGGGATGAAAATGTGGAAGTT
>JAJOKU010000002.1 GCA_021129695.1 candidate division NPL-UPA2 bacterium | reverse complement strand
ACAGCTTCCTTCGGCTCAATCTCTTCCTTTATCTTTTTCATCTCTCACCTCTACAAGGTTAGGTTTCGGCTTAAATTCATATTCAATTACTGCTAAATAGATGCCGGCTGGAGAATCTACCTTTTTAGGCAAAATTTCATTTTCATGCTGGGAATAGTAGGAAAGATAAAGAAGCCGTTTCTGTCCCTCCACTACTACTCCGGGATAAGATGTATCCCCGGCACTTGGAAGGGTAAGTTTAGGGCTTAAAGTTTTAGCTTTCGGGTCTAACTCAAAGAGGGCAGTGACGGTTTTTCCTTCTTTTTTAGCTCTGCCAGCTACTAATAGGGAGTGGTCTATTCTTTTTATCAGGGGGCCCTGAAGGAAAAGATTGAGTGGAAATCTCTCCCATCTTGAATAAGGAGGTTTAGAAATAGCAAGAACCGGCCTATCCCTACCTGGGGTCTTACCTTCCCTTCTTACCAAAGCAAGACAGGTATCATCCTCAAGAAAGGTGAGGTCTGTTTCGCTGGCAAACTCTCCTTTTAAAATAGTGCTCACATAGGTGTAATTTATTCCATCAGTAGAGGTGAACAGAACACTTTCCCAATCTTCTCCTTTCTTCCCTCCCTTATAAGCGGTTAGATACAACCTCCCTTTATGGGTTCTAATCCTCCAGGATATAAAACCCTTTATATTTATTATTTGGGGGGAAGAAAATTCTTCCTTATTAACATCATAAAAAGATATGCCTGACTTGCCTATTGCTTTTCTTTCAGTATAGGAGTAAAGAAAGAAGGTGACTCCCAATTTCCCCTTTATCTCAAAGAATTTTGGGTCTCGGTCATCAAAATCTGTAGAAAGAACAGAAATCTTTTTCCAGTCTATGAGATCTTTAGAAGAAAGAACATAAATTTTCCCGTCTGCCGAAACATGACCACTTCCGTTACGGAAGGTTAAATAATATTTCCCTTTATACCTGGTAATATCAGTAAAGGCATTATGTCTTCCATCATGATATACTCTTTTAACTTCTTTAAGATTTAGTTGCATTTTTTTCTCCTTTGCGACCCTTCTTTTCTTCCGCCCGATTTGATCCCTACTGACTACTTTTTCCTTGAACTGTTTTAATGATTCCCTTTTTCTTTTACGGCCGGGGAACGCACAAACAGCTTTTTTTCATCTAAAACACTCCATTGGTACCTAACTGGACGGCCAGCACCGTCCAGCATTTCCTCGCTTAAGATGATTTTTCCAAAATCCAGGGGAGTAAAATAGTCGGGTTGGCCTTCCTCAGTCCGGAAAATATTACAATCTTTTGCTGCCTCAATCTGGGCTAGATCAATCAGGTCCCGCATGGCAAACCGGCGGACAACTGCATTTCCAATGGAGGTAATGCTAACCAGGTCTCGTTCTTCAAGCATTCTGCCGAGACGATTAAAGTCAGGATGCCGCGTACCGTAGTATGAGCTACCTTTACTGGGTTTAGGTCGATAGTCAGTCATTTTCTGTCTTACTATGGTGCCGTCTGGACGTCGGAGCCTTACATCCAGAGAAATCGCATGCCGGTAAGGGACATCGCAGATCCATTCCGCAAAGTGGTGGCTCGTTGAGGTAGCATAAGTCAGGCCTAATAAAAGAACCTGGGTGTTCAAAGCAAGCATAACCCCAAAAGAGGAACGTAGGTCAAAGGGAGATAATGCTGGATCCACCTGAGTGATTATTCTGGCCCTACGCCCAACGGCGGCAAAGCTGTGGCGAAAGGCAATGCTTCTTAGAGCCTTCGGATGCAAACGAACTGTCTCAGTAATAATCCCCATTTCGGAGCGGTCATTCTGAGGGTCAATGATGGGGTCTTTCTCAGCTTCATGGGCAAAGGTAAATGTAGGTACCACCAGGGTGCCTGTTGAGCCGAGAACCTCCAGCAGGGCCGCTACAATAGTTTTAGCACCTCCCTGGATATAGCCAAAAGTCCGCATGGCTGAGTGGACAAGGACAGTATCACCTACCTTAAGACCTACCTGGCCTAGCCCTTGAACAATATCAGCTTGAGAAAGCCCGGAGGTATTTTGATAGTTTTCTGAGTTAGTCAACTTCTTTCCCCTTCACTAATTTTCTTGATTCAAGATTGATATTGAATAGAGATGAGCGTTTCTTAAAAAAAGCCTTAGTTTGATCTGGCGACCGCAGAGATCGCCCACATCAGATTTTTCTGCCCACAATACCTTTGCCCGCAGCTCATCTTTTGTGATCGGCCTGGCCTCATCTTTAGTAAAACCCTTAATAGGTTGACCGCTATCGTTAAGGACCTCTACTTTAATAAATCCCCTGCTGGCGTTTGCGTTAATGCACAAGTTTGTTCCCTTAAGCAGAAACTCCTTGGTTACCAGTATCCCTTCTGTTGTGCCTGCCTCCAGGGAGACAAATCCGTCCAGCCGCAGCCTAGCCAGTCCGGTCTCAACATTCCAGTTAGCGATTGGTTGAGGCTTTTTATAACCAGGAGTTTGTCTGGTCCTGCCCTGCCCTGTGTAGTAAATGAAGATGTAGTCGTTAGCGATAACCGGCCGACCGGCCAGGCTAATGCATTCATCCCAACTTGCTTCAGGGCCCAGGGGAATATACGGATGACGATGGATGCGCTGCCACCTGATGCCGTCAAGGCTAGTGATTAGTTCAGTATACATGACACGACATCTGGCCGCATTCATTTGGATGGGCGGACCCAGAAACCCCTGACGGATATTCCTTGCCACTACTTGGCGCCACTCCTCTGGTTTAAATTCAGGTAGATTGCGGATCACATACAGCATGCCTATGTAGGTGCCTTCATAGTTAATAGCAGACAATCCAGCCAGTTCTGTGCCTGGCGGATCCTGATCATCGGATTGTAAAATAAGGGTTGGAGGGAGATGCCAGTTGACAAAATCATCGCTCTCGGTTCGTGCGACTACCCGCATCCCATAACCATCCGCACTACTATACATTACCAGTTTACCTTCCTGACGCTCCAAGCCAAATGGTATGGCAACTTCTGCATCACCAGGCCAGACCGGGTTATCTGGGTGCTCCGTCCAATGGATACCATCAGGTGAGAAGCCGACACAGTGACCCAGTAACCAGCCATCTTTCCGGGAATGATCTTTTCGGCCTCCCCACCAGATGGCTTTGAAACGTCTCTCCGGGTCCGGGTCTTTACGGTCAATAATAACTGCAGGATCGTGCATCATGCATTCAGCCATCAGAACGATGTTATTATCTTTGCTGCCTTCAAACTCCACAAGGCCGAGGCAAGGTTTATCCCAGTTGATACCATCGGTCGAGGTAGCGTAACACATATTAGAACCATCATCCGGCCCGTAGCAGGCTCCGCCCTGATACCAGGCCTTGAATAAAGCCTGGCCCTTATCATAGATAACCAGGCCTGTATCCACGAAAGCAGCATCGCGTTCCCATCTACAATCAGCTCGTATCACCGGATTCTCAGGACATTTGACCGGCTCACCAAAGTTCCGAACCAAACCGGACATCTCATCAATAAAGCGGTTATCAAGAAAAAGTTCTTTATGAACTATTGTATCTTTCGCCGAGTATGGGGACATAGCATCTCCTCCTACTTCAATACCGGTATTCATTCGCCACCTCGTATAAGGCCAGGATATTTTCTACCGGTGTATCAGGCTGGATGG
>JAJOKU010000161.1 GCA_021129695.1 candidate division NPL-UPA2 bacterium | reverse complement strand
GCACATCAAACCTGATCTGCCCCATCTTAGATGCCAAGAGGGGAGAAATTTATGCCGCTCTCTACCGCAGGCATGGTTACACCTTAGAGAAGTTGACTGAGAATCTGGTGCTACCGATGAGGGAGCTACTATCTAAAATATCAAATATCAAATATCAAATACGGGAAGCAGTACTGCCTTCGGCTGTATCAAAAAGACAAATCAAAAATTCACAGTTATTGAAATACTCCAAGATAGATGAGAAAATTACGTTTTTGGGAGATGCTATTAATATCTATCGGGATTTAATTGAGCAGGAATTGGGGAAGAAGGCTTCCTTTGCTCCTCATTACCTGCGCTTGCCCAGGGCAGGTAATGTGGCTGACTTAGCCTTTAAGAGGCTAAAGGCAGGCGAAGAATGTGACCTTCATAGGATAAAGCCGCTCTATGTCAGGAGAGCGGAGGCTGAGGTCCGGTGGGAAGAGAGAAAACCGCAGAAGAAATCTCCATTGACGGGATGAGGGAAGAAGACCTAAATGAGATAATGGAGATAGAGAAAGTCTCCTTTCCCTCTCCCTGGACGAAAGCACAGTTCTCTCAGGAACTGGAGGCAGGCTCATTTTCCCACTTCTTGGTGGCTAAAAGGGAAGGGAGGGTAGTTGGCTACAGCGGCTTCTTCTTGGTGGCGGATGAAGCCCATATTGGAAACTTAGCCGTCCATCCCCGCTTTCGAAGGAGGAAGGTAGGAGAGAGGCTCGTTGCCGCTATGCTTGAGCGGGCCAGGGCGAAGGGAGCAAGAAGGGTTGCCCTGGAGGTAAGAGCCGGGAATACAGCCGCCCAAAAACTATATCAGAAACTTGGCTTTGCCAGGGTAGCTACCCGCCCAGGATACTACATGCTAACGCAAGAAGACGCCATAATCATGCACCTTGACCTTCAAGGCTAAGATGTACTTAGAGATCTCTCCTTTTGCGAAGGTCTTCTAAAAACTTCTTCAAATCACCGGGGGCTGATTTGGTAACCATAGCACAGACAAAAATCAGCACAGAAAACTGCCAGCAATCCTCAGGTCCCACAATTAATGCCGTATAAATATCTTCCTTCATCTCAAGTTGATGAGAGAAATGATTTATGGCCTTGCTTAAAGAGTTTTCATATACATCAATAGTGGAAACCTCATTTGTATATTTCAGAGATGGAAACGATACCCCTCTTACCAGGAGGAAGGTCCTCACGGCATCTTCGTCTGCCTGATAGTCTTTTTCAAATTCAAATCCTTCAAATTGGGGAAAGTTCGGTGGAAGAAAGATGGAAGGCTCGTGAACCAATACCTTGCCCTTCCTGACCACTGTATCACCTATATTTACAGCGGATTCTCCTAAGAATATGTAAGGTAGTTCGGTGGGCTTAAAGGTGAAGAGTGTGCTTGCACGAAGCCTTAAGATCTCAGTCTTTTTTAGAGCCTTTTCCCATTTATCATGTAGATCCATATCCGCCTCGCCCTTTTCCCATCTGAATCTTAACACGGAAGCTCAAAGCAGGTCAACATTTTTTGTGACGGTATAGGAAAGTATTTTACCTGTGACCCTTGTGGTTATACTTTCCTGAAATTTACGATAAAGAGATTTTTCTCTCAAATGACATCGTCATTTTTTCTCCTTGAATGATATACGGCAGAGGGACTGGGGTCTATGATTTGACCGGTCAGCACTTCAGAAGCCGGGATGCTCTCCTGGCATCAGAAACAGCCAGAATGCATATTGCTTCCTCGCAATCACTACAGACAGAACCATAGGCATAATCAATGTTAATCTTTGCCTTGCTTAATGTGACAGAGGCTTCTCCCAAAGCACCCGGCCTATTGGGTAGGGGCACAGCCACAACGTCCCGGGTTGAAACACACAAGCCAAGCTTGCTCAGAGCTCCCCTTGCCCGAGCAGCATTATCCGGGATGAGTCGGACCAGGCAATTATCCGATGAATCGGCTACCGAGATGGCCAGGATATTTACCTTAGCTCTCTTCAAGGCAGAACATATTTTAGCTAACTGTCCTGGCTTGTTCTCAAGGCAGACTGTGAATTGTTTCTTGACAGACATCTCTTTCACCTCCCTTCAAATATCTTCAGTCCCTTCACCGTAACAAAACTTCTGCTTCTCATTTGACAACGATATTTACCAGTTTCCCGGGCACGACGATGGTTTTCTTGATGTCCTTGCCGGCTATCCACTGTCTTATGCGCTCATTGGCTAAAGCTTGAGTCCTTAAATCCTCTTCGTTTATGCCGGCTGGAACAGTTATGCGGCTGCGCACCTTTCCGTTTACCTGGAGCACAATCAGTGCCTCCTCTTCTTTAACTGCCCGGGCATCGTAACCGGGCCAGGGCCGGTCGAATATGCTCGCCTCATTTCCCAGTCTTTCCCATAGTTCCTCAGCAATGTGAGGAACGAAAGGGCAGAGGAGAACGACTACACTCTCTATCGCCTCTTTGAATACCTCCTGGCTAAGGGTTGATGGCTTAAGGAGGGCACTTGATATGTCACAGCTGGAGGCAGTGCCAATGGCATTGACCAGCTCCATAATAGCCGCGATAGCGGTATTGAAGTGGAAGCGCTCTTCAATATCTTCGGTCACTTTCTTAATCGTCTGGTGGGTCTTCCGCCGCAAGTTAGTGGACAGTTGAGAAGTGAGAGCTGAGAGTTTTTTATTTTTTTCAACTTTCAACTGTTCTACCAATCTCCATACTCGATTAAGGAACCTCCAGGCTCCTTCTACTGCCCTATCATCCCATTCAGCATCCTTCTCCGGGGGACCAATAAAGAGGGTATAGAGCCTGACCGTATCGGCTCCATATTTAGCAATCAGCTCATCCGGGCTGACCACATTTCCTTTAGACTTGGACATCTTGGCTCCGTCTTTGATAATCATCCCCTGCGTGAATAGCCTCTGGAATGGTTCCTTGAACTTGACATACTTTAGGTCATAAAGAACCTTGGTAATAAAACGAGAATAAAGCAGATGCAGAATAGCATGTTCCACCCCCCCAATATACTGGTCAACCGGAAGCCAGCCATTTACAAGCTGGGGGTCGAAAGGCCGGCGTTCATCTCTGGGTGATAAATAGCGAAGAAAATACCAGCAGGAGCAGAGCCACTGGGCAATGGTATCCGTCTCTCTCCTGGCCGCTCTTCCGCAGCGAGGGCAGGAAGTATTGACGAATGCTTTAACTTGAGATAAAGGAGACTGTCCCTTGGACTGTCCTTTTGGCTTGAACTCAACCTTCTCTGGGAGTTTCACTGGCAGTTCGTCTTCAGGAACGGGAACGGTGCCACAGTCCTCACAATAGATAATGGGAATTGGGGCTCCCCAGTATCGCTGGCGGGAGATGAGCCAGTCCCGGAGCCGATAAGCTACCCGTCTTCGACCAAGTCCCTTCTCTTCAAGGTAATCAGCGATTTTCTCCATAGCCTCTTGATTAGGCAGGCCATTAAACTGGCCGGAGTTAATCTGAACTCCATCTTCAATATAGGCGGCCTCCATAGAATCTACCGCAAGGGGAGCCTCTGGATTTTGAATGACTATCTTAATGGGTAGACTGTATTTTCTGGCAAACTCAAAATCTCTCTGGTCATGAGCAGGAACGGCCATAACTGCCCCCGTCCCATATTCCATGAGCGCATAATTGGCTATCCAGAGAG
>JAJOKU010000036.1 GCA_021129695.1 candidate division NPL-UPA2 bacterium | reverse complement strand
ATGGGATGATTTTTCTTCATCTCCTTCAGCGTGGTCTGGTGGCTCGCTTGAGTTTGCCTCTGGCAGATTGAGAAAAGGTGCGCACAGCCATAGACAGGTTAGCAAAGGCCATAAAGGGGTTAATCGGCCGGAACTGCCTGACTAAGGCAGGTGCGGATATCTCGCCACTGACCCTTACCCTCATGAGCATAACAAAGGCAAAGATGCGTAAAATGACAGCGAAGACAAAGAGCATGGAATAATTGGTTATTGGCAAACCTGAGATACTGATGGAAAATTTCCTGAAGACATCCATTATCAGTGCTCCTACCAGTGGGCCAATCACTCCAAAGATCCCACACAAAAGAAAAAAGCTGCTGACAAATTTTGACTTGCCTTTCTCTGGCAGCAGTGCCATGAGCAGGTTGAATAATGACAGACCTATTCCTGCCCAGAATATACCGGCTATCAGGTGAAGTATTGGCATGATCAACCAGTAATTACGAGGCGTGGTTATAGCAAAACCCAGGGGAATGAATGAGACAGCCAGCACACAGATTACCAGAACCGGCCTGTGCCCGAATCGGTCCGAAATATTACCCCATATCATGGTAGTGGTGATGTGGGTCAGAGTGAAGAGGGCAATATATATGCCGATAGTATATTGGTTCAGGGATATCTCTTTGAGAAGAAACACGGGCGTATAAGGTGCCATAGTGACAGTGCCGAGGGTCCAGAAGATAGTAAAGTAGAGAAAATTTCTGAAGTTGCGGTCGCGCAGAGGGGCCTTGAAGATATCAGTAAAATTCAGGGTAGGCTCTTTTTCTAATTTGACTTTGGGGACCTGATTGAGGAACCAGAGGCCAACCAGGCCAATCAGCGTAGCCAGGCCAAAAACAAAGGCGTAATCTTGGAAACCACCATGCAGGTCTAGATACTTGCCTACGGCCACTGGTAATAAAAAGGTAACCAGGCCGACAACGATATTCCGGCGGGCAAAGAAACTCCCCCGCCTCCGGGGGTGGATGAAGTCAGCCATCCATGAGGTCCAGGCAGCACCGGCCAGGGCCCCGCACAGACTTGAGATAAAGATAATGCCGAACATGAGCCAGATCTTTGTCTGTGTTCTGGCCTGGGGTAAAAGTAAAGGGATGGCAGCGACCCCAAACCAGAGCAGTCTGTTAACGGCTGCGGTGCTGATACAGAATTTCTTTCTATCGTATTTATCAATATAATAAGAGCCCAGAAACTGGCCAATATAAGCCAGTTGAGGTAGGGCAGCCAATATCCCAATTTCCAGAGATGTAGCACCTATCTTCAGGAAGAAGTTTGTGAGGAAGACACTGCCTACCATAGCGCCGGTGATGATCATAAAGATAGTGGTCAATACTCCCTCAATTATGACCGCCCGAAGTCCTTTAAATAAATCCCTGTCAGAAATTTCCTTCGTTTTTTCAGTTCTCATCTTTCACCATCAACAAGAAGTGCATATGTAAGTGGCAAACCCGCCCTTTGGATCCCGGCATAACAACATCTTCTCCACTTCCCTGACCACTACAGACCGTAGCTTCTTCCCATAAAGAGATTTAAATTGCTCCCAATTATTATCAACTTTAAGGATGTACTCAAAACTAATCTCATCCTTACCCTTCCCAACTCCCAATAACCCGCTATCTTCTAGCCGCATGCCTGCATTTTAACCTAACCGTAAAGCCCCAAATAGGAAGATTTTGAGCACAAAAGCGCTCTATACTTGTACAATAGCTCATGGTTTTTAAGGTATTGAAAATAGTAGTAAGGAAGAGAGAGTCCGCAGGGAAAAGCTACGGATGATTTCCTGTGGCACATCCCCTTCTCATACTACTATGAATACACCCAGAAAAAGGTTGATGTTTAGCACTGAAGACCATAAAATTAATCTCGGGCAGTTTGGAGCGTGACTAGCCATTTATACTGAGGAGCCATTTTTGGCTGCCTCTTAGTAAAGATTGTCCTGCCCAACTGCACGAGAAGAGAACCGGTTAAGGAAATTGATGGTCCTGCAATGTCAGGAGCCTCTGGTGAAGCACAAGTATGGTGCGAAAATTATGGTCTCGTGCAAGAAGCTCATCACCTCCAAAATCTGCTCCAGAAAGGAAGGAGGTGCAAGTTATGTCTGTACTAAATGTCGGTATTGACCTGGGTGTAACATCCAAACACGAAGCCCAGATTAGAGATGAGGAGGGGAAGGAAGTTCATTCATCCTTCTCTTTCTCTGGCTCCATAGAGGGTTTTGACACCCTATGTGCACATGCCCTCAAGGATGCACCTGAGGGAACTAAATTGAGGTTTATCTGTGAACCTACATCTATGTCCTGGTTCCCACTGGCAGTTTATGCTCTCTCACATGGTCATGAGATGGTCAGGGTAAAGAGCCAGCGGGCTCATGACCTGCGAGAGTATTATTCAAAACATAGAAAAAGGGATAGAATTGATGCCAGGGTGCTTTCACTGATGCCCGTGGTTGACAGAGATTCCCTGGAAGAGGTTTATCTTCCGGATAAGCTTATCCAGGCTCTGGACCGGCGCTGTCGTCAGAGAGAGAAGATAGCAAAGGCTATTGCATCAGCAAAGGCACGGCTTAAGTCACTTTACCATTGGGTTATGCCAGGACTTACATCCTGCTTTGAAGACCCCTTCGGTTCACGAGCCAGGGCTTTCTATGCTAAGTATACTAACCCGTTCAAGGTGAAACAGTTAGGTTTCTCCAAGCTCACATTGTTTCTAAACAAAGCTGGCAGACAGGAGATGAACCCAGAATTACCGGAGAAGGTTTATCAGGTAGCAATGGAAGCCTCTAACCTTTACGAGTCAGCCTCCGAGCAGATCGACTTTGATGAGATTCAAGAAGAGGTTGAATGTGAGTTACAGCTACTTGAGTCCTATAAGAAGGTTCAAGCCAAGGTTGATGCTGCAATAAGGTGTCTCTACGACCAGGCGCATCCCACTAAGAACATAGAGACTATATCCGGGATTAGTGACACTCTTGGGCCAGTTTTCGTAGGAATAGTTGGCAACCCCGGGAGATTTCCCTCTCAATCAAAGATGAGAGACTACTCTGGGATAATTCCCAAACAGGATGATTCTGGGGAAAGGAGCAAGAAAGGGTTGGACATTACAAAGGATGGCCCTCCAAGGTACCGTCGTGGTCTTTACTTAGCTGCTGATGTTGGCAGGCAATGGGATCCACAGTTAGCCAAGATATACTATGACCAGATGGTTCATAAGGGTAATTGTCACACCCAGGCAGTCTGTGCAGTAGCTACACATCTACCTGCTCGTATTCACCTGATTCTGAAGGAGGATAGACCTTATGAACTTCGGGACCTTGAAGGCAACCCTATCTCCAAGAGGGATGCCAAGCGCCTAATCCAGAGAGAGTTGACTGTCCCGGAGGAGGTTCGCCAACGGACTCGTAGCCGTAAGAGGCGCCGAAGAAGAAGGGAGGGATACACGCAAAGTCGAGTAAGAGGCCTTGCAGAGTTACTGCAAGCCTCAAGATTTGCGTAGCATCCCTCCATGGGATATATGCTACCAAATCTAATCCTGGCTGTCAACCTAAAAGGAGCAAATTTTGGCTGAGTGTATTCAGTTTTCAAAGAACAAGATTTCTTCAAGAAAATTCGTCGCTTCGCTCCTCATGACTTTGATTAACGCAAGACTGTG
>JAJOKU010000071.1 GCA_021129695.1 candidate division NPL-UPA2 bacterium | reverse complement strand
TGTAATTGAAAGGGTTACATTTCTGACATCTAAAAATAATGCGTAACTCGTGAGGTTATTTTATCGTCTTTCCCGGTTTTCTATTCACAGCCGTGGTTGGACTCCTGGCCTCCTGGATAGATAGAAAAGTTACCGCCCGGGTGCAGTGGCGGAAGGGGCCTCCCATCTTGCAGCCTTTATATGATATTGTAAAGTTGATGGGGAAAGAGACCATAGTCCCTCAAGGGAGCTCAAGACTAACTTTTCTACTCTTTCCCCTGTTTGGTCTATCTGCAGTTATTCTCGTCTCTACTTTACTCTGGAGAACAATTATTTCTCCAGGTACGACTTTCCTGGGCGATTTAATAGTTGTTCTCTATCTTTTAACCATTCCCTCCTTAGCTGTAATAATGGGAGGGTTTGCCTCCTGCAACCCCCTTGCTTCTTTAGGAGCAAGCAGGGAAATGAAATTGATTTTAGCTTATGAACTTCCCTTTATCCTGGTTGCTCTTATCCCGGTAATTAAAGCGGGAACAATTCAAATAGGGGAGATATTGAGCCATCAGGCAAATAATGGAATGGTGCTTGGTTCTTTCTCGGGAGCGATTGCTTTCCTGGTGGCTATTCTCTGTATGCAAGCTAAACTGGCCCTGGTTCCCTTTGATGCCCCGGAGGCAGAGACGGAGATAATGGCCGAAACCTATATTGAATATTCCGGGGTTCCCTTAGCCATTTATAAATTGACCCGGGCAATGATGCTTTTCACCCTGCCCATGTTCCTGGTTGTTATGTTTTGGGGCGGAATCGGTCCGGGAGGGCAGGTGATAACCGGTATCCTGAAATATGTAGCCCTGTTAGTCATCATTGTCCTTGTCAGAAATACCGCTCCCCGGGTGCGCATTGACCAGGCCATGAGATTTTTCTGGGGAAAGATGACTGTCATGGCAGTAGTGGCCCTGATATTAGCTCTCATTGGTAAATCCGCGGGTTTGGGTTGGTTATGAATCTTAAACTGAAAGCGTTAACTAAATCTCCCTGGGTCTTTCATTTAGCCAGTGCCGCTTGCAATAATTGTGATATTGAGATTCTGGATCTTCTGACTCCCCGGTTTGATATAGAAAGGTTCGGAATGCTCCTTGTGGGAAGCGTCCGGCATGCCGATGTGCTGCTCGTCACCGGAGCAGTCTCCCGCAAGGCCGCTCCCCTGGTGAAAAGGCTTTATGAACAGGCTCCCAAACCCTGCCTGGTAATTGCTTTTGGTTCCTGCGCCCTCGGACAGGGAATATTCAAGGGAGGCTACAATACGCCCGAGCCCGTTGACAAGTATATTCCAGTAGATGCTTATATTCCCGGATGTCCTCCAAAGCCAGAAGCAATGATTATGGGGGTAGTAAAACTGATAGAAAAATTAAGAGGAAAATAACGCCCCCGCCCTACCCCTGCGGCCCTTCAAGGGGGTGTAGGATTTAAGGAGTGGGTCAAAAGGAGACGGTCAAAAGAAGTAATATGGTCAAAAAAGATGTGCTTAAGGAAATAAAGGATAAATTCTCGGAAAGGATTTTGAAGCTCTGGGAGAAGTCTCCCCGGCGGATATATATTGACCTAAAGGCAGAGGATATTCCAGGGGCAGCCAGTTTCATCTTTAAAGCCCTAAAAGCAAGGTTTGTCATTGCCTCCGGAGTTGATACTCGCCAGCATATTGAAATTCTTTACCATTTTGCCTTTGATGAATTAGGCAAGATAATAAGTCTGCGCACACTTTTGGATAGACGCAATCCGGAGATTGAGTCCTTAACTTCTATTATTACGGGGACGGAGTGGATTGAAAGAGAGATTCACGAGCTTTTAGGGGTAAATTTCCGCAATCATCCTGATTTAAGAAAGTTGCTTATGCCTGAAGATTACCCACCAGAAGGAGAATATCCTTTGAGGAGAGATTTTAAATGAGCGTATTTCGAAAAAAAGCCCGGCTATCAAATCCGGAAAAGCCGGAGACTATACTTGACCTGGAAATGGTTGTTGATAGTGGGGCAACATATACACAGATACCATCTTCTGTGCTTCACCAATTAGGCGTTAGAAAGCAATTCAAAAGAAAACTTAAAATTGCTACCGGTGAAATTATTGAACGCGATGCTGGAATTCTGCAGATTCAACTTAATGGTGAAACAGGTCCTACCTGGGTGATTTTTGGTGATGAAGGGAGCGACCCTCTATTAGGCGCGGTTACATTAGAAGAGTTTGGTTTGGCTGTAGACCCGGTTAACAAAATTCTTATTCCGGTGCCGGAATTAATGTTAGCCGCAGGAAAAACTGTTATACCGATAGGGCCATACCATCCGCTTCAGGAAGAGCCGGAGTTCTTCCGCCTGCATGTGGAGGGGGAAAGGGTAGTCGGTTTAGATATTGAGCTTGGCTATAACCACCGGGGAATTGAAAAATTAGCTGAATCCAAGACATATGATCAGATAATATTCCTCGTGGAGCGTATCTGCGGCATTTGCTCTACTTCGCACCCAATAGCTTCCGTCCAGGCAGTAGAAGATGTGGGTGGCGTGGAGGTTCCGGAGAGGGCCCTTTATATTAGTTCTATCATCGGGGAACTGGAAAGGCTTCACTCACATCTTCTCTGGGTAGGCCTGGCCGGACATTTCTTAGGTTACAATACGGTCTGGATGTGGGCCTGGCGCTATCGCGAGCCGGTGTTAGACATCTTTGAGCAGGTGACCGGAAACCGACAACACTACGCTATGATGAAAGTGGGAGGGGTGAGAAGGGATATTGAAGACAGCGATATTCCGGCTATTGAAAAAGCGGTGGATGCTTTAGTCCCCATTGCAGATATGTTCAAAGGGGCAATAGTCGATGACCCGGTAATCCATGCCCGAACCAAGGGTGTAGGCATTCTCACTAAAGAGGATATTCAAAACTATGGCGCTCTTGGTCCCACCGCCCGGGCTTCCGGAGTAGCCATTGGTGTGCGCCGGGACCATCCTCATGCGGCTTATGGCCTGGTTGACTGGAATGTTATTACCCAGGAGGAGGGAGATGTCTTTGCCAAAGCGGTAGTCAGGGTCCTGGAGATGTATGAATCGGTAAAAATCATTAAACAATGTCTGGGAAAGTTGAAAAAAGTTAAGGGGGAAATAGATGCCAAGGTAAAAGAGATACCTCCCGGAGAAGGAATTGGCCATTATGAAGCACCAAGAGGAGAAGTCTTCCATTATGTGCGCAGTGATGGAACAAATCGCCCGGTTCGGTATAAGGTCAGAGCCCCAAGTTATATGAATGTTCCCACAAATAAGACCTCGGTAGTTGGGGAGACAGTATCTGATGCTACCATCATTTTAGCCGCTGTGGACCCCTGTTACTGCTGCACAGAGAGAACAGCGGCAATTGATACGAACACTGAAAAGAGAACCCTTACCGGTCAGGATTTGATAAAACTCTCGCAGGAGAAGACAAAGAGAATAGCCGATGAGCTTGGTCTGGAAATGGAAAGCAGATTACAGGGTATATTAAAATGAATATATTTCTTTCCCCAATAATCTTACCTTTCATCATTGGAATACTTTGTTTGCTTACTCCTAAAAAGGTCAGGGAAGCCCTGGCCCTGCTCGGTTCTTTAGCCACCTTCGGCCTAACAATTTGGTTCACGAGTTACGCATTATTTTTAGATGTCAGAAATGTAACCCTTTCAATTACAA